>JALOKS010000022.1 GCA_025456385.1 Thermoanaerobaculales bacterium
AAGTCCTTCCAGGGTGTCGCGGCGCGCCACGGCATCCGGCTGCCCGACCGCGAGCTGGTGTGCGCGCCCCTCGACTCGCCCGAGGGCCGGGCCTATGAGAGCGCCATGCGGGCGGCCGCCAACTACGCCTTCGCCAACCGCCAGGTGCTGGCCCACCTCGCGCGCGGGGCATTCGCCGAAGCCCTCCGGGGCCGCGCCCGCGACACCCACCTCCACCAGGTCTACGACCTCGCCCACAACATGGGCACGACCGAGGAGCACCTCATCGACGGCCGCAGGCGCCGGGTCTGCGTGCACCGCAAAGGGGCGACCCGCGCCTTCGGGCCGGGCGCTCCCGGCCTGCCCCCGGAGTACCGCACGGTCGGCCAGCCGGTGCTGGTGCCGGGCTCGATGGGCACCGCCTCGTGGGTGCTCCTCGGCACCGAGGCGAGCATGGAGAGCGCGTTCGGCTCCTGCTGCCACGGCGCCGGCCGCCGCCTGAGCCGCAGCCGCGCCAAGCGCTCGATCCGCGGCTCCGAGCTGCGGCAGGAGCTCGAGAGCCGCGGCATCGCGGTCCGCGCGGGCTCGCTCGCCGGCCTCGCCGAGGAGGCGCCCCAGGCCTACAAGGACGTCGACGCGGTGGTCGAGGCGGTGGTCGGCGCCGGCATCGCGCGCAAGGTCGCGCGTTTGAAGCCGGTCGCGGTCGTCAAGGGGTAGCAGGGGGCGGAGGGGCGGAGGGGAAAAGGGGAAAAGGGGAAAAGGGGAAAAGGGGAGGAGGAGAGGAGGGCGCTCCAGTTCCTCCGCCCCTCTGCTCCTCTGCTCCTCCGCCCCTCTGCCGATAGGGCGGGCGGGCTACAGCTGCATCAGGCTCTCGAGGTGCTCGGAAGGCACCACCCACTCGGTCGGCTCGCCGTCGCCCAGGGCGGCGATCTTGTGGGCGACCGTGTCGCGGATGTAGCGGCCCCAGATCTTGAAGGGCAGCTCGGCGATGTCGACGGTCGGCGAGGTGGCGAGGCGCAGCATGTACTCGATGATCGAGGAGGCGTTCTGGGCGAGGCGGCCGAAGTCGCCCGCGAGGTCGCGCTGGTCGAGGATCCGCTGCTCGTGGATGCAGGTGCCGAACTCGGACTCGACGAGATCCTCGAAGGTCGTGAGAATGAGCTCGAGGCGGAAGGTGCGGCTGCAGCTCGCGACGTAGGCGCTGAAGCGGCGGTCGAGCTCGGCCATGGGCAGGCCGCGGCCGGCGGCGAAGGACCAGTCGATGCCCTGCATGGTCTCGACCAGGGTTTCGGCGGGCGGCAGCTCGAGGTCGATGAGGTAGTGGGTGCCGCGGTAGGCCCCGGAGTGGGACTCGCGGTCGTGGGCCCAGGCGTAGTCGAGCTCGTCGAGGGCGGCCTCGACCCTGGGAACCTCGGCGTCGGCGGTGATCAGCTTGACGCCGATGACGTCGTCGACGCGCTGCCGGTCGGGGTCGAGGACGATGCGGCCGGAGCGGATGCGGTCCGCCACCAGCCGCTCGGCGGCACCCCGGATCCCCGCCGGGATGCTCGGCGGCCGGTCGTTGTTGACCAGGGTCGCGGCGTCGCGCGGCCGGCTCGCGGCGAGCCGGGCGGCGACCACGTCGACCTCGGCGCTGAGCCGGGCGGCGACCCGCCGGGAGACCTTGTCGGCGATGCGGCGGATGCGCTTGCGGCGGATGATGGCCGCGATGCGGCCGTTGCGCTGGGTGACGATGCTCATGCGCACCGGGGTGCGGGGGAAGAACTCCTCCGGCAGCTGCCGGTACCAGTCGATGAGCTCGGCCACCCGCGACGTGGGGTGGGCCGCGGCGGCCACGATCGCCTCGCGCAGCTCGTCCTTGTTGGTGGTCCGCTCGAGGTAGAGGTCCTCCCGCCGGCACACCCGGCAGAGGTCGGCCACGAAGCGGCGGACGGTGGGCGCCGTGATGGCCCGCTCGAAGGCGAAGATCTCCGTCAGCACCCGCCCGTCGTCGGGCTCGACGCGGTCGGCGAGCCAGCGCATGGCGACGTCGAAGAGGCGGTCGCGGTGGGTCAGCCCGGAGAGGTACATCGGTGGTCTGCGAGGAGCTCCTGAAATCGAGCCTGCGACGCGCTCGACCGTGCGCTTTCTCCATGGTACCGCCGTTGTCGCGTTCGTGGCCAGCCGCGGGCTGCGATCGTCCGCGACGCGGCCCCTGCGGCTTGCCAGCAGGCGCGCGATGCCCTATGGTGGCGGCGGGTGCGCACCGATCGCGGGCGACGGTGACGGCGAACACCCGCAGTCGAGCGAACGCGCGGACTTGATCGGAAGGACAGGTACCGTATGAGCGAGCCCACCTATGGCCTGATCGGCCGTGGCCGCGTGGCCACCCACCTCGGTCATTACCTCGAGCTCGAAGGCCGCCCGCCCGCCCGCTGGGACCGCGGGGCGAAGGCGACGCCAGGGCAGGCGCTCGCCGGCTGCGACCCGATCCTGCTCGCGATCAGCGACGACGCGCTCGAGCCCTTCCTCGCGTCCAACGCCTGGCTCGCGGGGCGGACCGTCGTCCACTTCTCGGGCAGCCTCGTGCTCGCCGGCGCGCACGGCCTCCACCCGCTGATGAGCTTCGGGCCCGAGCTCTACGACCACGCGACCTACCGCAGCATCCCCTTCGTCGAGGAGCGCGGCGGCCTGCGTTTCGCCGACGCCTTCCCGCGCCTCCCCAACCCGGCCTGGCCGCTCGACCCCGGGCTCAAGCCGCTCTACCACGCGCTGTGCGTGCTCGGCGGCAACTTCACGACCCTGCTCTGGGCCAAGGTCTACGAGGACTTCGAGGAGCGGCTCGGCCTGCCGCGAGCGGTCCTGGGCCCCTACCTCGAGCAGGTCGCCCGCAACACCGCGGCCGCCGGCCGGAGGGCCCTGACCGGGGCCATCGCGCGCGGCGACCGCGGCACCGTCGCGCGCGACCTCGCGGCCCTCGGGGGCGATCCCTACGCCGCGGTCTACCGCGCCTTCGCGGCGCTCTTCGAGCCCGGGGAGGTGCGGGCATGATCGTCCAGGACTTCGCCCGCAGGAAGCGCGAGGGCGTGCCGATCTCGATGGTCACCTGCTACGACAGCTGGTCCGCGGCCCTCATCGCCGCCACCGACATCGACTGCGTGCTGGTCGGCGACAGCCTGGCGATGGTCGTCTACGGCCACCCGAACACCCTGCCGGCGGACGTGGCGACCATGGCCGCCCACACCGCGGCCGTGCGCCGCGGCGCACCGCAGCTCTTCGTCGTCGGCGACCTGCCCTTCCTCTCCTACCGCAAGGGCCTCGAGGCGGCGGTGGAGGCGGCGGGCGCGCTGATGCGGGCGGGCGCCAACGCGGTCAAGCTCGAGGGCGCGGCCGGCAACCTCGAGCTGGTGCGCCACCTCGTCGAGTCGGGGGTGCCGGTCATGGGGCACCTCGGCCTGACGCCGCAGTCGGTCAACCTGCTCGGCGGCTTCAAGGTCCAGGGCCGAGGTGAGGCGGCGGCGGCCGCGCTCCTCAGCCAGGCGCGGGAGCTCGCGGCGGCGGGCTGCTTCGCGCTCGTGCTCGAGGCGGTGCCGGCCGAGCTCGCGGCCGCGGTCACCGCGGAGCTCGCGATCCCGACCATCGGCATCGGCGCCGGTGCGCGGGTCGACGGCCAGGTGCTGGTGCTGCAGGACCTGCTCGGCATCACGACCGCCTTCCGCCCGAAGTTCGTGCGCACCTGGCTGGACGGCTCGGGCCTGATCCGCGACGCCCTCCAGGCCTACCACCGCGACGTGACCAGCCGCGCTTTCCCGAACGGCGAGGAGAGCTACCGATGATGGAGGTCATTTCCGAGGCGGCCGCGGCTCGCGCGCACTGCGCGGCGCTGCGCCGGGAGGGCGCGACGCTGGGCTTCGTGCCCACCATGGGGGCGCTGCACGCCGGGCACCTGAGCCTGATCGAGCGGGCGCTGAGGGAGAACGACCGGGTGGCGGTCTCGATCTTCGTCAACCCCACCCAGTACGACGACCCGGCCGATCTCGAGCGCTACCCGCGGCCCTTCGCGGCCGACCTCGCGGCCTGCGAGGCCGCCGGCGCCGACCTCGTGTTCGCCCCGAGCCCGGGCGAGCTCTACCCGGACGGCTACCGCTTCCGCGTCAGCGAGGGCGAGCGCAGCCGCGAGCTCGAGGGCGCTCACCGGCCCGGCCATTTCGACGGCGTGCTGACGGTCGTGCTGAAGCTCTTCACCATCATCAGGCCGCAGCGCGCCTACTTCGGCGAGAAGGACTGGCAGCAGCTGCGCCTGGTTTCCGACATGGCCGCCGCCTTCCTCCTCGACACCGAGATCGTGGCCTGCCCGACGGTCCGCGAGGCGGACGGCCTCGCGATGAGCTCGCGCAACGCCCTGCTCTCGCCCGTCGAGCGGGCCCTGGCCCCGACGCTCGCGCGGGTGCTCGCCGGCGGCGGCTCTCCGGCGGCGATGCGGTCCGCGCTCGCGGCGGCGGGCTTCAGCGTCGACTACGTGGAGCACCGCGACGGCCGGGTGCTGGCCGCCGTGCGGCTCGGGAACGTGAGGTTGATCGACAATGTCGAAGCCTAAGGTCCTGCTCCAGGTCACCGGCTCCATCGCCGCCTTCAAGGCCGCCGCCCTCGCCTCGCTGCTCGCCCAGGACGGCTGCGAGCTGCAGTGCGTGCTGTCGGCGGGCGGCCGCGAGTTCCTCGGCGAGGCGACCCTCGAGGGGCTCAGCGGACGGCCGGTGCTCTCCGACATTTTCGAGCGGGGACGCGCCCTCGAGCACATCAGCCTGGTCGACTGGGCGGACCTCCTGCTCGTCTACCCGGCGTGCGCCAACCACGTCACCCGCCTCCGCGCCGGCCTCGCCGACGACCTCATCGGCTGCCTCTTCCTCGCCAACAACTTCCGCAAGCCCTACTGGATCGCGCCGGCGATGAACAGCGACATGCTCGCCCACCCGGCGGTGGCGGAGGCGCTCGCCGTCCTCGAGTCCTGGGGCTGCCGGATCCTGCCGACCGGCGAGGGCCGCCTGGCCTGCGGCGCGGTCGGCTACGGGCGGCTGCTCGACCCGGAGGCGGTGCACGCCCTGGTCCGGGAGGCCCTCGGATGAAGGCCCTGGTCACCGCCGGCGGAACCGAGGAGCCGATCGACGGCGTGCGCCGGCTCACCAATCTCTCCACCGGCGCCACCGGCGCCGCCATCGCGCGCCACTTCGCGGCGCGCGGGGCCGAGGTGCTGCTGCTGCACGCGGCGCGCGCAGCGGTCGGCGAGCCGGGCTGCGAGCGCGAGCCCTTCACCACCTTCGCCGAGCTCGAGGCGGCACTGCGCCGCCTGCTGGCGGCGCGGGCCTTCGACGTCGTGGTGCACGCCGCGGCGGTGGCGGACTGGGCGATCGCCGCGGTCGAGCTCGACGGTGCGGCCCGGGACCACGGCGCGCGCGGCAAGCTCGAGGGCGGCCGCGAGCTGGTGCTCCGCCTCCGCCCCAACCCCAAGCTCATCGACAGCCTGCGCAGGTGGTCGGGGAACCCGGCGCTGACGGTGGTCGGCTTCAAGCTCACCGACGAGCCCGACCGGGAGGCGCGCTCCGAGAAGGCGCGCGCGCTGCTCGCGCGCGGCGCCGCCGACCTCGTGGTCCACAACGACCTCTCCGAGATCACCGCCAGCCGCCACCGGGCGACGATCCACGGACCGGACGGCGTGGTCGCGGTGGCCGAGAGCACCCAGGAGCTCGCGGAGGTTCTGTTCGCGATCCTCGAGAAGGGAGCGGCGGCGTGAAGCTCTGCATCGACGTCGGCAACTCGCAGATCTACGGCGGGCTCTTCGCGGGCGAGGAGCTGGTGCTGCGCTTCCGCAAGATCACGCCGCGCGGCGCCTCCTCCGACGAGCTCGGCGTGTTCTTCCGGCAGGCGCTCAAGGAGAACGGCCACGACCCGGCGGCGGTCACGGCGATCGGCTTCTGCTCGGTGGTGCCGGACATCAACCACTCCCTCGGCAATGCCTGCCGCCGTTACTTCGGCCTCGAGCCCTTCAGCCTCCGGGCGGGGGTCAAGACCGGGCTCCGGATCCGCACCAAGAACCCGGCCGAGGTCGGGGCCGACCGCATCGCCGGCGCGGTCGGCGCGGTCGCGCGCTTCCCGGACGAGGAGCTCGTCATCATCGACTTCGGCACCGCGACCACCGTCGAGGCGGTGAGCGCCGAACGCGACTACCTCGGAGGCGTCATCCTGCCGGGCCTCATGATCTCGATGCACGCCCTGGTGCAGAACACCGCCGGCCTGCCGAAGGTGGAGATCGTGCGCCCCGAGCGCTGCTGCGGCCGCTCGACCGTCGAGTGCATCCAGTCCGGCCTCTTCTGGGGCCACCTCGGAATGGTCCGCGAGACCCGCGACCGCCTGGCGAAGGAGTGCTTCGCCGACCGCCGGCCGGTGGTCATAGCCACCGGCGGTTTCGCGGGGCTGTTCGCGGACTCCGGGCTGTATGACGCCGTCGTCCCGGACCTCGCCCTCGAGGGGGTCCGCATCGCGCAGGAGCTGAACCAGTGAGAATCGAGATGCTGAAGTCGAAGATCCACCGCGCCACCGTCACCGGCGCAGAGCTCAACTACACCGGCTCGGTCGCGATCGACCCCGCGCTCGCTGCGGCCGTCGGCCTCTCCGAGTTCGAGAAGGTCGACGTCCTCGACATCGACAACGGCGCCCGCCTCAGCACCTACGTGATCCTCGGCGGGCCCGGCGAGGTCTGCCTCAACGGCGCGGCCGCGCGCCTGGTGCAGAAGGGCGACCGGGTGATCATCGTCGCCTACGCCCAGCTCGAGGCCGCCGAGGTCGAGGGCTTCCGCCCGCAGATCGTGGTCGTCGACGAGCACAACCGGGTCGTCGAGCGGCTCTGAGAACCGCACCGCTCCCGTCGGCCCGGGAAGTTTCCGGATGGTGGGCGGGGTTGGCCGAAGCGCGAGGTGTGACCATGACCGAGGCCAAGATCGCCGGCACCAAACCCATTGTCCTCAAGCTCGAGCCCGGCACCTACTGGTGGTGCGCCTGCGGGCGCTCCGCGTCGCAGCCCTTCTGTGACGGCTCGCACGCCGGCACCGGCCTCGGGCCGGTGGAGGTCGCCCTCGAGGCGCCGCGCACGGTGGCTCTCTGCGTATGCAAGCACACCGGCGGCGCGCCCTTCTGCGACGGCAGCCACGCCAGGCTCTGAGCCAGCGGAGCTCTCAGCCCGCCACCTTCTCAGCGAGCAGGGCGTGGCTGCGGCGGAGGGCCGGCGCGGGCCGCTCGACGAGGCCGGTGGCGGCGACGAGCCCGCGGGTGCGCTCGAACTCGGCCAGTGAGACGTGGCCCATGGGCTCGAGGATGAGCAGCCGGCCGCCGGGTCGCAGGGCGTCACGGCAGGCGGCGAGGAAGCGCTGCGGGCGGCTCGCCTCGTGGACGACGTGCGCGGCGAGCACCAGGGCGGCCTGCCCCTCGAGGTCGGTCAGGCCGGGCTCCTCCTGGGTGGCGAGCCGGGTCTCGATGCGGCCCGCGAGGCCGCGGCGCGCCGCCCGCCGGCGGAGGACGGCGAGCATCTTCTCCTGGAGGTCGACGCAGACCACGCGCCCACCATCGCCGACCATCCGCGCCAGCGGCAGGCTGAAGTAGCCCATGGCGGCGCCGAGGTCGACCACCGTCGTGCCCGGGCTCACCAGCGGCGCGAGGATCCTCTCCGGGCTCTCGGCGAGCCGGCGCAGCGGGCTCAGCAGCAGGTAGCCGATCCACACCGGGCACACGTGACGCTGCCGCGCAGGTTCCTCGGCGGCGGCCGGGTCGGCAGGCTCGGGGGCTCGGGTCATCACGGTCCTCCATCCTCGGCTGCAACCGGAGCCGCGGCCGGCTCCGCCGCGCGCCAGACCGCCGCGCGGGGGTCCATGGTCCGCCGCCACAGCGGCGGCACCAGGGCGAGCAGGCACATCGCGGCGTAGCCGGCGGGCAGCTGGGGGCTTTCCGGCAGGTGGCGCAGGAGCCAGTAGGGGCGGGCGGCGGCGACGTGGTGGTCGGCGTGGCGCTGGAGGTTGAAGAGGTACCAGTTGGTGAGGCGGTGGGCGGCGTTCCACGAGTGCTGCGGGCCGACGCGCTCGCAGCGCCCGTTGGCCAGGACCCGCCGTTCGAGGCCGTAGTGCTCGACGTAGTTGATGATCTCGAGCAGCAGCACCGCGACCGTCGCCTGGCCGAGGAAGAAGGCGGCTCCCGGGGCGCCGCCGAGCGCCCAGGCGCCGGTGAGCGCGGCCGCGACCAGCAGCGGGTGGCGCAGGCGGCGGTCGCCGAGGCCGAGCGGCCCGCGTCCGGCCTCCTGCACCCGCCCGCGCTCGATCCGCCAGGCGCTGGCCAGGCTGCCGAGCAGGGTGCGCGGCAGAAACTCTGGGAGGGTCTCACCGAGCCGCGCCGTGGCGGGGTCGGCGGTCGTCGCCACGTGCCGGTGGTGGCCCCGCAGGTGCTCGATGCAGAAGTGGGGGTAGCAGACGCTGGTCATCAGAAGCTCGGCGAGCGCCCGCTCGAGGCGTCCGCGGCGGTGCATCAGCTCGTGGGCGACAGTGATGGCGCCGGCGCCGGAGGAGATCCCGAGCGAGAGCACCAGGCCCGCGAGCTCGAGGCCGCTGAAGGGGCGGTGCGCGACGGCCCAGGCTCCCCAGCCCAGCAGCCCGAGCTGCAGCGGCAGCCAGAGCCAGAGGAAGAGGTCATGGGCGGTGCGTCGCGGCGGCGGGCCCGCCGGCCCGAGGTCCGGGTTCGCCGTGTTCAGGCCGAGGACGGAATCGAGGACGGGCGTGATGATGAAGACGAGGACCACGGTCGACCAGGACCACGGGCCACCGCGGGCGAGGCCGATGGCGCTGGCGAGCGGGATCAGGTACGCGGCGAGGAAGGGCAGGGCGGAGGGAGGTGGCGCCGAGGGGTGCACGCGGCAAGTGTACGTGAGCCGACGGTGGCGTTCGTCGCGCGGCGGGTGCGGCGCCGCCGGTCGCGGCTGCGCAGCCCGGAGCAGAGCGGCGGCCCGGGTCGAGTGAGATTCTCTCGTTTGCGCATGTATCACATAATATAACTACTTCGGCATATAGGTGTAGACTCCCCTCCGATGAAGGCTGCGTCCCGAGCGGTCACTGCCGTCGCAGGCGCCGCCGGGAACCGGGGAGGCCGCCATGAAGCGTCGTCCGTCGTTCGCGCCCATCCGAGTCACGGTTCTCGCTGCGGCGCTGCTCGCGGCCCTGCCGGCCGCCGCCCAGCATCCGGCGATCAACCTCCTCGACGCCAACGGAGACCTCATCGATCCGGTCAACGGGGAGAACGCGGCGGCGCCGTTCTCCACCCGCCAGACCTGCGGCATGTGCCACGACTACGACGTGATCACCCAGGGCTACCACTTCCAAATGGGCTGGGACACCGTCGCCGACGACTTCGGCGCCGCCGCGGGGCGGCCCTGGAGCCTGTCCAACGGCTTCCTCGGCCGTTGGTACCCCTTCGCCTTCCGCCAGCTCGCCAAGAAAGTGAACACCCACCCCGACCAGATCGACCTCACGGTCTACGACTTCGTCGGCTTCTCCTCGCCGGCGCGCGGCGAGCCGCCCTGCGGCGCCTGCCACCCGGGGGGCGGCGGCCTCGAGTTCGACCGCGACGGCAACCGCTACGACGAGCGCCTTGCGGCCGAGCCCGAGCTCGGGGACAGCCTCGACGGCGACTACCACCGCAGCCGCTGGGACGCGAGCGGCGTGGTCGAGGCCGACTGCCTGATCTGCCACCTCGCGGGCTACGACTTCGGGGCGCGGGTCGATCAGCTGACGAGCGGCAACTACCGCTGGGCGGTGGTGGCGGGCTCGCGGCTCGGCACCGTCGACGGCGCGGTGCGCCGCGACCAGCAGCCGACCGTGACCTACGAGACGCGGCGCTTCAACGCCGACGGCACGATCACGCTCGACATGTCATGGCCGCCGCCGGATGACAACTGCATGTACTGCCACGGCCGCTCGGACGTCAAGAAGCGCGGCTTCTCGTGGAACGACTTCTTCAACCCGGACATCCACAATCAGCAGCGCATCAGCTGCACCGCCTGCCATCCGGCGGGCCTCGACCACCAGATCGCCAAGGGCGACGAGCCCGCCTTCACCGTCGCACCCGAGCTCGACGGCAGCAACCGGAGCTGCGCCGAGTGCCACATGAGCGGCTACCTCGGGGCGCCGGTGCCCGACCACTCGCGGGTGCGGCCGGGCCACATCCAGACGATCCGCTGCGAGAGCTGCCACATCCCGCAGCTCAACCGGGCCGCCGCCAACGGCCACGAGGCGACGACCGGCCGCCTCGAGTTCCACACCCGGCCCCGGGAAGCGGCCCAGCCGGGGGACGAGGGCCTGTGGTTCCCGGACTACGAGCGCCGGAGCGACGGGATGATCTACCCCGTGAACCGGTTCCTCGCGGTCTACTGGGGCAACCGCGACGCCGACGGGCTCATCCACCCGTTGTTCCTGCGCGAGCACGAAGCGGGCTGGCGGGCCTTCTCGGACCAGGTCGTCGACGACGACGAGGACGGACATCCGGAGGTCAACCGCCCCGAGGAGATCCTCGCCGGACTGCGGGCCTTCGCCTCGACCCTCGAGGGCAACCAGCGTTTCCGGCAGGTCCGCCCGGTGTTCATCACGTCGGAGACCGCGTACGAGCTGGCGGACGACGGCGCCCTGGTCGAGAGCCCCCTCGCGGGCACACCCATGGAGGGCGCCTCCGAGGTCAGGTTCTCGATCAACCACAACACCGCGCCGACCCGCATGACGCTCGGCATCAACGGCTGCGCCGACTGCCACGTCAGCGAGGCCCACTTCTTCAAGGGCCAGCAGATGGTCGACCTGCACGGGCCCGACGGAGCGCCGGTGACGGTCTCCAACGGGCTCTTCTTCGGCTGCAGGCCCTTCGCCTTCACCATCAACTCGCTGCACCAGCAGATCGTCAGCCCCTACATCGGCCCGGTGATCATCCTCGTGGTGTTCCTGATCGTCGTCCACTACCACAGCTACGGCCCCAAGCGCATCACCTTCGACCCCTACTCGCACGAGATCGAGCGCTTCAACCTCGCCGAGCGCGGGGTCCACCTCTTCCGCCTGATCGCCTTCGTCATCCTGGGCATCACAGGGCTGATCCTCGCCTTCAACCTCCACCTCTGGCAGGACCTGCTCTTCGGCTCCGCCGCCAACCTCCACAACTTCCACGTCTGGGCGGGGGTGGTGTTCATCGTCACCACCGTGTTCGGCGCCCTGCTGTGGTTCCGCGACGCCGCCTTCGAGGCCTACGACAGGGAGTGGGTGCGCAAGATGGGCGGCTACCTCGGCCACCGGGGCGAGGTGCCGGCCGGCCGCTTCAACGCCGGCCAGAAGATGTTCTACTGGTACTCGGCGATCTTCGGCGTCGTCATGTCGATCACCGGCGTCATGCTGATCTTCAAGGGCTCGTTCTCGCTGGCGACGGTGTGCATCACCTCGACCTTCCACAACCTGGTGGGCTTCTTCCTGATCGCGGGTGTGCTCGCGCACGCCTACCTCGGGACCGTCGCCAACCCAGGCACGTGGCGGGTGCTGGTCGACGGCTCGGTGACCCGCGAGTGGGCCGAGCACCACCACCCCAACTGGTACCGCGCCCTGCTCGCCGAGGAGAAGGTCGCGAAGCACGAGCAGGAGCGGGCCGCCGACCACGACCGCGAGCAGGGCGCGGGCCCGAAGGAGGCCTGACCAGGAGCAGCGCCGCGCGCCGTGCTCGTTGATCGCGGTCCCGACCTGGGGTAGCGTGGGTCGGCAGGTGATGATGGACCCCTCGCGGCCAGAGGCCGCCCAGCAGGAGCACGGAGCGGGCGCCGATCGCCGGGGCGAGCGCCCGACGGCCGCGGCCGCCGGCGAACGCTACGTTGACGAGCTGCGCCAGCTCGTCGAGCTCGTCGAGCGCGGCGACCTGCAGGCGCTCGACCACCTCCTCCCGGTCCTCCACGCCCACGACCTCGCCAAGCTCTTCGGCATCCTGCCGCGGGCGCGCTGGCCGGAGGTGATCGCGCGCCTCGACATCGGCCAGATCTCCGACCTCCTGGAGGAGCTCCCGGACCACCTGCGGGACGATCTCGCCGAGCACCTGGTCCACGAGCAGCTGCGCACCGCGATCGGCGAGATGGCCTCCGACGATGCCGCTGACGTCCTCGCCGACCTGCCGGCGGCGCTCGCGCGAGACCTCATCGAGGCTCTGCCGCGCCAGGGCCGGCGCGAGGTCGAGGCCCTGCTCAAGTACCCCGAGGACACCGCCGGCGGTCTCATGCAGCTCGAGCTGCTGGCCGTGCCGGACACCCACACCGTGGCCGACGCCATCGAGATGGTGCGGGCCAAGCCCGAAGAGGTGAGCACCTTCCACTTCGTGTACGTGGTCGACGACCGGCAGCGCCTGGTCGGCGTCCTCAACCTCGGGGCCCTGCTGCTCGCTCCGCCGGAGCAGCCGATCGCCGAGCTGATGAAGCGCGACGTCCACACGGTCGGCCCCGAGGTCGACCAGGAGCACGTGGCCCGCCTCTTCCGCCGCTACGACCTCGTCGCGCTGCCGGTGGTCGACAGCCGCGGCCGCCTGCTCGGGCGCATCCTGCACGACGACGTGGTCGACGTGCTCCAGGAGGAGGCCGACGAGGACATTCTGCGCATGGCGGGCGCGACGGTCTTCGAGCCCGAGCTCGTCTACACCGACCAGGTGCTCAAGATCGCCTCGGTCCGCCTGCCCTGGCTGCTCGCCACCCTCGTCGGGCTCACCGTGCCGGCCCTCCTCGTCGCGGCCTTCCAGGTCTCGTTCCCGGAGATGATGACCCTGGTGCCCTTCATCCCGGTCATCGGCGCCATGGGCGGCAACGTCGGCGGCCAGTCCTCGACCATCATCGTCCGCGGCTTCGCCACCGGCCGCGTCGACTTCGGCAACCTCGGACGCTTCCTGCTCAAGGAGGCGGTCGTCGGCCTGCTGATGGGCCTCTCCTGCGGCCTCGTGGTGGCGGTCGTGGCAACACTGTGGCGGGGCGACCCTCGGCTGTCGGTGACGGTTGCGGTGTCGATGCTCGTGGCGATGGTCACCGCGGCCATGCTCGGGGTGCTGGTGCCCTACTTCTTCCGCCTGATCCGGATCGACCCGGCGATCGCCGCCGGCCCGCTCGTGACGACCATCAACGACACCACCGCCATCGGCATCTACTACCTGGCGGCGCTGGTGCTGGTGGGCCGCTGAGAGCCGGGCGCCGTGTCGTCAGCCCGCGGTGGGCGTCGGCGCGGCCCCGTCGCCGCCGCAGACGACGAGCAGCGGCGTTCCGTCGCGGATGACGTGGAGCAGGGCCCGCGAGTCCTCGGGCGTCATCACGACCGCCAGGGCCGGCGGCGGCGGCTCCGCCCCCCGGCCCCACAGCCGCCGCCAGCCGGAGCCGAGCCGGTCGGCCAGGCGGTCGGCCCAGCCGCCCGGTGGCCGCGGGCCGAGATGCAGCTCCCAACCGTTGTCGAGGGCGGCGACAACCTGCGGCGGCAGCTCGCGCTCCTGGCTCGGCACCGGGGTCGGCGGCTCGGCATCCTCGTCGTAGGGCTTCAGCGTCGGCGGTGCGACCACCTCCCGCCACTCCTCGACCTGCGGGTCGCCGACCACACGCCACACTGCGGGCAGCTCGACCGGGGCGGGGCCGGGCTCGCCGGGAGCGCGTCGCGCCGCGAGCCGAACCGCGCCCACCGCGAAGCGCTCGAGCTCCAGGCCGCGGACCCTGACCTCGAGCGAGCCGCCGTCGACGTCGAGCCGCAGGTAGAGCGCCGGGCTCTGCGCGAGTGCGAGCTCGAGCTCGAGCTCGGCGAGCGATCCCGCACTCGCGGCCGGCGTCGCGCTAATACAGATACACGCGAGCGCCGACAGGAATCGTCTGATAGACATACTCGAGGTCCTTGTCACCGAGGCGGACGCAGCCGTGGGTGACGCCCTGCCCGAGCAGGGTCTGGAACAGCGTGCCGTGAATGATGTAGCCGTCACCGAGGTAGAGAGCGTAGTCGCCGAGGGACAGCCGGTCGACGCGCTGGGAGAAATCCTTCGGCGGCTCGAAACCCTCCTCGATGAAGGCCCAGTCAGGCTTGGTCCACACCGGGTCCTTGGCCTTGCGTTGGACGCGCCGCTCGCCGAGAGGTGTGTCGAAGGTCCAGGTCCGCTCGCCGGAAGGGTGGATGAGCACGGTGCCGCTGCCGGTCGAGCACACGGCCTCCCGCAGCAGGGAGCCGTCGTCGTACACCCGCAGGCGGTTGCGGTAGGTGTCGATCACCACGTAGAGCCCCTTCGGGTGCAGAGAGGCGAGGCGGCGGGTGGCGCGGGCCTCGGCCTTCGGGTCGATGCCGGCGGCGGCACAGCTCGCCGCGCCGCGGTCGAGCTGCACGACGGCCGTGCGGTCGCCGAGGAGCGCGGTCAGAGCGAGGAGCACGACTCCGAGCAGCGCCGCCGCGGCGGCGGCCCACAGCGGCCAGCGGCGGCGGGGCGCCGCCGGAACCGGGACCGGGGCCGGCGTCCCCTGCGGTTCCGTCCTCTGGCCGTCGTCCATCACAGGGTCCCCACGATGGTCACCGGGGTGCCGACGCGCACCCGGGAGAACAGCTTCTCCATGTCCTCGTCGCGCAGCGCCACGCAGCCGTCGGTCCAGTCGCGACCCTGGCCGCCGTGGCCGTGGATCTCGATCAGGCTGCCGGCGCCGACACCGCGGCGTACCCGGCCGTCGGCCTGTGCGGCGCGGTGGCGCCGCAGGTCGGCCGCGTTCGGGTAGTCGATGAGCAGCGCCAGGTAGTACTTGGTGGCGCCGCGGGACTTCTTGACCGTGACCTTGTAACGGCCCTCGGGCGTGGCGCGGTCGCCGGCATGGAGCTTGCGCTCGAGGCCGTTGCCGCCGAGCTCGGCCGTGAACACCGCGCGCCTGCGGCCGCCCTCGTAGAGGTGCACGCGGCGCTTGAACTTGTCGACGATGATCGCCGCCCGACCGCTGCGCCGCGACTCGTGGATCGTCTCATCGGCCTGCTCGCGCCACAGCGCCAGCAGGTTCGGGTCCGAGAAGCGCTCGATGCTCTTCCGCCAGGAGTGGTCGAGCTCCGCGGCGAGCGCGAGCGCTTCCTCGGCGTGCTCGAGGGCCGCGCTCAGGGAGCCCTCTCGCGCCAGCTTGCGGGCCGTCGCGACGTGGTAGCGCGCGGTGGCCATGGCGCCGGCGTGGCGGCCGTTGACTCCGGCCTGGCCGACGCGCGCCTGCGCCGCCGCGATGCGCGGCTCAGCCCGCTCGAGCAGCGACTGCAGGTGCAGGGCCTGCTCCGCCCTCGTGCGGCGAACCACGGCTAGTCGCTGGTTGGCCGTCGCGACCGCCCGGTTCCAGGCGGCCGGTGCGCGGCCCGGATCGGCGCGCCGCCCGGCGACCGCCTGGCGGGCGGTCTCGGTT
>JALOKS010000023.1 GCA_025456385.1 Thermoanaerobaculales bacterium
CTGATCACGCCGATCGCGATGGAGAAGGGTCTGCGCTTCGCCATTCGCGAGGGCGGCCGCACCGTCGGCGCAGGCTCCATCACCGACATCCTGGAGTAGACGATGGCGAGTGACAAGATCCGCATCCGTCTCAAGGCGTACGACTACCGCCTGCTCGACCAGTCGACGACCGAGATCGTCGACACCGCGCAGCGGACCGGGGCGCGCATCGCGGGTCCGATCCCGCTGCCGACCCACGTGCAGCGCTTCACGGTGCTGCGCTCGCCGCACGTCGACAAGAAGTCGCGCGAGCAGTTCGAGATCCGCACCCACAAGCGGCTCCTCGACATCCTCGAGCCGACCCAGCAGACGATCGACGCGCTGATGAAGCTCGAGCTGCCGGCCGGCGTCGACGTCGAGATCAAGGCCTACGGGGCGAGGTGAAGCGATGGTACGCGGCATTCTCGGCAAAAAGGTCGGCATGACCCAGATCTTCGACGATCAGGGCCGGGCGATCCCGGTGACCATCGTCGAGGCCGGGCCGTGCGTCATCGTGCAGCGCAAGTCCTTCGCGGCAGACGGCTACGAGGCGGTGCAGATCGGGCTCGTCGAGCGGCGCCCGCGGCGCGGCGTGCCGAAGGCGATCAACGGCCACTTCGCGGCGGCCGGCGTTCCGCCGACCCGCTATCTGGCGGAGGTGCCGGTGGACTCGGGCGACGATCCCAAGCCCGGGGACGCGGTCCTCGCGGACATCTTCGCGGCCGCGGACACGGTTCACGTGGTCGGCCGCTCCAAGGGCCGCGGTTTCCAGGGCGTGATCAAGCGCCACGGCTTCCACGGCGGGCGCGCGACCCACGGCTCGATGTTCCACCGCGCACCGGGCGGCATCGGCGCGTCCGCGGACCCGTCCCGGGTCTACCCGGGCGCCGGCATGCCGGGCCAGACCGGCAACAAGCGGATCACCGTCAAGAACGCGACGATCGTCAAGGTCGATGCGGAGCGCAACCTGCTCTTCCTCAAGGGCGGCGTGCCCGGCGCCCGCAACAGCTACGTGCGCATCGTCAAGGCGTCCTGAGGGGATGGGTGGTGTCATGAAGGTCGAAGTCAAGAACTGGGAGAACGAGGTGGTCGGGTCCATCGACCTCCCGGAGGCGGTGTTCGGCCGCAAGGTCAAGCAGCACCTCGTGTGGGAGGTGGTGCGCGCGCATCTCGCCAGCCTGCGGCGCGGCACCCACAAAACCAAGGAGCGCTCCGAGGTCACGGGCACCCGGACCAAGCCCTGGAAGCAGAAGCACACCGGCCGCGCCCGCGCCGGCGGCCGGCAGTCGCCGCTGTGGCGCTCGGGCGGCACGGTCTTCGGACCGCGCCCGCGCTCGTACGTGCAGAAGGTCAACAAGAAGGCCCGGCGAGCCGCCCTGAGCGGCGTGCTGTCCCAGCGCCTCGCGCAGGGGCGCCTGCTGGTGTTGAGCTCGCTCGAGCTCGAGGGGCCGCGCACCAAGGACTTCATGGCCCGGCTCGCGAACCTCGGAGTCGGCGGCGACAAGGTGCTTCTGGTTGACGGCCTCGAGAACCTCAACCTGCACCTCGCGAGCCGCAACCGCCCCGAGGTGAAGATGCTCGACGCCGGCTCGCTGAACGCCTACGAGGTCCTCAAGCACAACTGGATCGTGGCCTCCGAACCGGCCGTGCGGTCGATCGCGGAGGTGCTGTCATGAAGGCGCGCGAGATCATCCTCAGGCCGGTCATCACCGAGAAGACGACCGTGATGCAGGAGCGCGAGAACACCGTCTGCTTCGAGGTCGACCGCCGCGCCAACAAGATCCAGGTCCGCAAGGCGGTCGAGGAGCTGTTCGACGTCAAGGTGACCGAGGTCCACATCGTCAACCGCCGGGGCAAGCCGGTCCTGCGCTACGGGCGCACCGTCAACCACCGGCCGGCGATCCGCAAGGCCTACGTGAAACTGGCGAAGGGCTCGAAGACGCTCGAGTTCTTCGAGGGAATCTGAGGAGTTCGAGATGGCCATCCGGTCGTATAAGCCGACGTCGCCGGGGCGACGATTCGTGACCAGCCTCGATTTCGAGGATCTCACGGCGACCCGTCCCGAGAAGAAGCTGACCACGGGCACCAAGCGCTCGTCGGGCCGCAACGCCGAAGGTCACATCACCTCGCGGCACCGCGGTCGCGGCCACAAGCGGCTGTATCGCGCGATCGACTTCAAGCGCGAGAAGCACGGCGTGCCGGCGACCGTGGCGACCCTCGAGTACGATCCGAACCGTTCGGCGAACATCGCCCTGCTGCACTACGCCGACGGCGAAAAGCGCTACATCCTGGCCCCCAACGGCCTCCGGGTCGCCGACGTCGTCGTCGCCGGCCCGCGGGTGGACGTGCGGCCCGGCAACGCGATGCCGATCGGCAACATCCCGCTCGGCACCCTGGTCCACAACATCGAGCTCAAGCCCGGCAAGGGTGGACAGATGGTGCGCTCCGCCGGCACCTCCGCGCAGATCATGGCCAAGGAGGGCACCTACACCACGCTGCGCATGCCCTCCGGCGAGATGCGGATGGTGCTGTCGTCGTGCATGGCCACCATCGGCCAGGTGGGCAACGTCGACCACTCGAACCTCTCGCTCGGCAAGGCCGGGAGGGCGCGGTGGCTGGGCGTGCGGCCGCAGACGCGCGGCACCGCGATGAACCCCGTCGACCACCCGCACGGCGGCGGCGAGGGCAGGAACAAGGGCCGTCACCCGGTGTCGCCGTGGGGTTGGCCGACCAAGGGCGCGAAGACTCGCGGCAAGCGGACCTCCGACCGCCTCATCGTCGCGCGCCGCAAGAAGAAGTGAGGAGGGGGAATGGCACGCTCTATCCGCAAGGGTCCCTTCATGGATGAGCACCTGGCCGCCAAGATCGAGCAGGCTTCCGGTGTCAGCGACCGCCGCGTCATCAAGACCTGGTCGCGGCGCTCGACCGTGACTCCGCTGATGGTGGGCCTGACGATCGCGGTTCACAACGGTCACAAGTTCGTGCCGGTGTTCGTCACCGAGAACATGGTCGGTCACAAGCTCGGCGAGTTCGCCCCGACCCGCACCTTCCGCGGCCACTCGGGCAAGAAGGAAAAGGGCGCACGCTGAGGGGGGCATGATGGAATCACGAGCTCAACTCCGCTACTATCGCTCGTCGCCGCAGAAGGTGCGGCTGGTTGCCGATCTGGTCCGCGGCCAGGCCGTGGAGCCGGCGCTCACCACCTTGCAGCTCAGCTCGAAGTACGCGGCGAAGGACGTCGCGAAGCTGGTGAAGTCGGCGCTGGCGAACCTCGAGCAGGCACAGCCGGGAGTCGATGTGGACCGCGTCTACATCGGCCGCATCATGGTCGACGACGGGCCGCGGCTGCGGCGCGGCCGGCCGGCCTCGAAGTGGGTGCGGATGCACCGCATCTACAAGCGGATGTGCCACGTCACCGTCGAGCTGGCCGTCAAGGACGCGTAGGGAGGAACTGTGGGACAGAAGACTCACCCGTACGGATTCCGCCTCGGTTACAACAACACCTGGCGGTCGCGCTGGTTCGCCGACGGCAAGAACTACGCGAATCTCCTGCACGAGGACCTGCAGCTGCGGCAGGAGCTCCTGGTCCGGCTCGAGAACGCGGCGGTGAGTGCGGTCGACATCGAGCGCACCGCCTCGAAGCTGCGCGTCAACATCCTCTCGGGCCGCCCCGGCATCATCATCGGCCGCAAGGGCGCCGAGGTCGACAAGCTCCGCGACGATCTGATGCGCCGCTACGGGCAGGACATCCACATCAACATCCAGGAGATCCAGCGTCCCGAGATCGACGCCCACCTGATCGCGGCCAACGTGGCGCGCCAGCTCGAGCGCCGCATCGCCTTCCGGCGCGCCATGCGCCGGGCGATCGAGAACGCCCTGCGCTTCGGCGCCCAGGGCATCAAGATCCGCTGCGCGGGCCGCCTCAACGGCGCCGAGATCGCGCGCTCGGAGTGGTACCAGCAGGGTCGCCTGCCGCTGCACACCCTGAAGGCGGACATCGACTACGGGTTCAAGACCGCTCAAACCACCTACGGCGTGATCGGTGTCAAGGTCTGGGTCTACCGCGGCGAACGCCACCGCGCTCGCGGGCCGCGGCCGCGTCTGTAAGGAGTCGTCCCATGTTGATGCCGAAGAAGGTCAAGTACAGAAAGCAGCAGCGGGGCAAGAACCGCGGCGTCGCCGAGCGTGGGGCGAAGGTCGCGTTCGGTGACTACGGCCTGCAGGCCGTGGAGCGCGGCTGGGTCACCGCGCGGCAGATCGAGGCCGCCCGTATCGCGATGACCCGCCACGTCAAGCGCGGCGGCAAGATCTGGATCCGGGTCTTCCCCGACAAGCCGGTGACCAAGAAGCCCCTCGAGACCCGCATGGGCAAGGGCAAGGGCAATCCCGAGGAGTGGGTGGCGGTGGTCAAGCCCGCCCGCATCCTCTACGAGATGGAAGGCGTCACCGAGGACATCGCGCGCGAGGCGATGCGCCTGGCCGCGCACAAGCTGCCGATCAAGACCCGATTCGTGAGCAGGAAAGAACAGCTATGAAGGCGAAGGAAATCCGCGACCGGTCCGATGACGAGCTCCGCAAGGCGCTCGGCGATCTCGAGGAGCAGCTGTTCAAGCTGCGCTTCCAGAAATCCACGGGGCAGATCGAAAACCCCGTCAAGATCCGCGAGGTTCGCAAGGACATCGCCCGGGTGCTGACGGTCATCAACGAGCGTCAGACCGAAGGGGGTTCTCGATGAGCGACGCCACGGCTCGACACAAGACAACGAAGGTCGGTCTCGTGACCTCGAATGCCGCCGACAAGTCGGTGGTGGTGAAGGTCGAGAACCTGGTGATGCATCCGTTGTACCAGAAGTTCGTGCGCACGACCTCGAAGTTCATGGCGCACGATGAGGAGAACGCCTGCAACGAGGGCGACCGGGTGCTCATCGAGGAGTGCCGGCCGCTCTCCCGCCGCAAGCGCTGGCGGGTCCGCAAGATCATCGAGCGGGCGCAGTAGGCCGAGGGGGACGCGATGATCCAGATGGGAACCATGCTGACGGTCGCCGACAACTCCGGCGCGCGCAAGCTGCAGGCGATCCGCCAGCTCGGCGGGTCCTCGGCGCCGCGCTACGCCGGGCTCGGCGACATCGTGGTGTGCTCGGTCAAGGAGGCGGCGCCGGAGTCCGACATCAAGAAGGGCACGGTGGTCAAGGCGGTGGTGGTGAGGACGACCTCGAGGTCCCGCCGGCGCGACGGCTCGTACATCCGCTTCGACGAGAACGCGGCCGTCCTGGTGAACGCCGAGCGCGACCCCATCGGCACCCGCGTCTTCGGCCCCGTAGCGAGGGAGCTGCGCGAGAAGCGGTTCATGAAGATCGTCTCGCTGGCCCCCGAGGTCATTTAGGAGCGCACGATGAAGATCAAGAAGGGTGACACGGTCGAGGTCATCGCCGGCAAGGACAGCGGCAAGCGCGGCCGCGTGCTTGTCATCGACAGGGACCGCGAGCGGGTGGTGATCGAGGGTGTGAACATGATCAAGCGTCACACCCGGCCCAACCCGCAGCGCAACGTCAAGGGTGGGATCGTGGAGCGCGAGGCCCCGATTCACGTCTCCAACGTGATGGTGGTGTCGCCTGACAGCGGCCAGCGCTCCCGCATCGGCAAGAAGATTCTCGACGACGGACGGAGGGTCCGCGTCGCCAAGGTCGACGGCGCGATTCTCGACCGTTAGGAGGGACGATGGCGCGCTTGCAGGAGAAGTACAGTCAGGAGGTCTTCCCGAACCTCAAGAAGGAGTTCGGGCTGACCAACCCCATGCAGGTGCCGAGGATCACGAAGATCACCTGCAACATCGGAGTCGGCGAGGCGAGCCGCAACGCGAAGGTGCTCGACGTCGCCATGGAGCAGCTCGCGAACATCACCGGCCAGAAGCCGGAGGTGCGGCGGGCCCGCAAGTCGATCGCCAACTTCAAGCTGCGCGAGGGCATGCCGGTCGGGGCGAGGGTGACGCTGCGCCGCGAGCGGATGTACGAGTTCCTCGACCGCCTGATCTCGATCGGCCTGCCCCGGGTGCGCGACTTCCGCGGCGTGTCGCCGAACGCCTTCGACGGCCGCGGCAACTTCACGCTCGGCATCCGCGACATCCTGGTGTTCCCCGAGGTCGACTACCAGAAGCTCGAGAGCACGATGGGCATGAACATCACCATCACCACGACGGCCCCCACCGACGACCAGGCGCGCGCGCTGCTCGCCGGCATGGGCATGCCGTTCAAGAGCCGTTAGGAGGCGACGTGGCACGCAAGGCAATGATCGCGAAGAGCCAGAGGAAGCCGAAGTTCCGGGTCCGTCAGCGCAATCGCTGCCGGGCGTGCGGCCGCCCGCGGGGCTACATGCGCAAGTTCCAGCTGTGCCGGTTGTGCTTCCGCAAGCTGGCCCTCGAGGGTTTCCTCCCCGGGGTGACCAAGGCGAGCTGGTGAGGGGTGAAGCATGAGCATGACTGATCCGATTTCCGACCTGCTGACGCGGATCCGCAACGCCACGACGGTCCGTCACGACCGGACCGACGTGCCCGCGTCGAAGATGAAGCTCGAGGTGGCGAAGATCCTCAAGCAGGAAGGCTTCATCCGCACCTTCAAGGTGATCGAGGAGGGCCCGCAGGGCATGATCCGGATCTACCTCAAGTACGCGGAGGACGGCGAGCCCGTGATCCACGGCTTGAAGAGGGTGTCGCGGCCGGGCTGCCGCATCTACCGAGGAGTCGACGATCTGCCGCGGGTCCAGAACGGGCTCGGGGTGGCCGTGATCTCGACCAACCGGGGCGTTCTCACCGACGAGCAGGCGCGCGGCCTGCGCGTTGGCGGTGAGGTCCTGTGTGAGATCTGGTAGGGGGGCGTCATGTCACGGATAGGGAAAATGCCGGTTCCGGTGCCGAAGGGCGTCGAGGTCTCGATCGCCGGCGGCGTGGTCCGGGTCAAGGGGCCGAAGGGCCAGCTCGAGGTGGGTCTGCTGCCGGGCATCTCGGCCGCGGTGGAGGCCGGCGAGCTCAAGATCGCCCGCTCCGACGAGGAGCGCCAGACGCGCTCCGCCCACGGGCTCCTGCGGTCGCTGCTTTCGAACGCCGCGATCGGGGTCTCGCGGGGCTGGTCGAAGGAGCTCGACATCGTCGGCATCGGCTACCGCGCGGAGAGCAAGGGCCGCAGCGTGCGCTTCAACCTCGGCTACTCGCACCCCATCGACTTCGATCTGCCCGCGGGCATCGAGGTCGACGTCGACGCGAAGAGCAACCGGGTGACCGTGCGCGGTGTCGACCGCCAGCAGGTGGGCCAGATCGCAGCCGATATCCGCGCCTTGCGGCCGCCGGAGCCGTACAAGGGCAAGGGCATCCGCTACGCCACCGAGCGGATCCGCACCAAGGCCGGAAAGCAGGGAGCCTGATCATGAGCCGGATGGAAGATCGCAAGCAGCGCCGGGTGCGAATCAAGCGCCGGTACCGTGGCGCCGTTCACGGCAGCGCGGAGCGGCCGCGCCTGTCGGTCTATCGCAGCCTTCGCTACGTCTACGCGCAGCTGATCGACGACGACCACGGGGTCACGCTGGTGTCCGCGTCGACGCTGGAGAAGGCGAGTGCCGGGGACCTCAAGGCCGGGGGCAACCGCGCGGCCGGGAAGCTCCTCGGCAAGCTCATCGCCGAGCGCGCGCGGGAGCAGGGCCTCGAGGCGGTCGTTTTCGACCGTGCCGGCTTTCAGTACCACGGTGTGATCCAAGCCATCGCCGATGGCGCCCGCGAAGCGGGCCTGAAGTTCTAGGGGTGGGCGACGATGATTGAACGCGAGTCCGAGTTTGCAGAAACCGTAGTCCACATCAACCGCGTCGCCAAGGTCGTCAAGGGCGGCAAGAACTTCTCGTTCTCGGCGGTTGTGGTCGCCGGCGACGGCGCCGGCAAGGTCGGCTTCGGCACCGGCAAGGCGCGCGAGGTGCCGCCGGCGATCCAGAAGGCGAGCGAGCAGGCGCGCCGCGACATGGTCAAGATCCCGATGGTGGGGGGCACCGTGCCCCACCTCGTGTGGGGGCAGTGGGGGGCCACCAGGGTCCTCCTGCGGCCGGCCTCGCCCGGCACCGGCGTGATCGCCGGCGGCGGCGTGCGCGCGGTCATGGAGTCGGCCGGCGTCGCCGACGTTCTGACCAAGATCGTCGGCAGCCGCAACCCCTTCAACGTCGTGCGGGCCACCTTCGACGCCATCGACCGTCTGATGACCAAGGGCCAGGTCGAAGGCCTGCGCGGTGTCGGCGTCGGCGGCGAGGTCGAGCCGGAGGAGCCGGAGGCCCCCGCGGCGCCGCCGATCCCCGAGCTCGCCGGCGCGGTGGTGGTCGAGGAGGGTGAGAAGCGATGACCGCAGACACCAAGGACCCGAAGGCCGCCGCCGACAAGGCGCCGAAGAAGGCCGCGCCGAAGAAGGCCGCCGACGGCACGGCGCCGAAGAAGGCCGCGCCCAAGAAGGCCGCGCCCAAGAAGGCCGCGCCCAAGAAGGACGCCGGCGCGGACGAGACCGCCGCCAAGGCCCCGGCCAAGAAGGCGCCTGTGAAGAAGGCGCCCGCGAAGCCCGCGCCGGCGGAGGCCGCGCCCAAGAAGGCCGCGCCCAAAAAGGCGGCGCCCAAGCCCGAGCCGGGCGCGGTCGAGGCCGCGGTCCAGGCCCCGGCGCCCGCGCCCGTCAAGGCGGCGCCGAAGCCGGCCGCAGCCGGGCCGCTGCTCAAGATCACTCAGGTGCGGAGCTTCATCGGCTTCAACGGCAGGCAGGAAAAGGTGCTGCGCGGTCTCGGGCTGGGACGGATCGGCCGCTCGGTGACCCGCAGGGACGACGCGTGCATCCGCGGCATGATCGCCAAGGTGGCGCACCTCGTGGCGGTCGAGAAGCTGGAGGTCTGAGCCATGGAACTTCATGATCTGAAGCCTGCACCGGGCGCCAAGCGCGGCCGCAAGCGGGTCGGGCGCGGCCCGGGCTCGGGCTCCGGCAAGACCGCGGGCAAGGGCCACAAGGGCCAGAAGTCGCGCAGCGGCTACTCCCGCCGCTACGGCTTCGAGGGCGGTCAGATGCCGCTCGTGCGCCGGCTCCCCAAGCGCGGTTTCACCAACATCTTCCGCGTCGAGTTCCAGGTCATCAACCTGCGCGACCTCGAGCGGGTGTTCGCCGACGGCGACG
Organism: Thermoanaerobaculales bacterium; assembly: GCA_025456385.1. Lineage (GTDB taxonomy): Bacteria > Acidobacteriota > Thermoanaerobaculia > Thermoanaerobaculales > Sulfomarinibacteraceae > Sulfomarinibacter. The sequence continues at coordinate 9,194 of JALOKS010000023.1, forward strand.
CGGTGTCGCCGGAGGCGTTGCTCGAGAAGGGCCTCGTGCGCCGCGGCGCGCAGCCGATCAAGGTTCTCGGCGACGGCGATCTCACCAAGAAGCTCGTTGTCCAGGCCCACAAGTTCTCGGCTGCGGCCCGCACCGGCATCGAGAAGGCCGGCGGCAGCTGTGAGGTGGTGTCGTCGTGATCGACAGCTTCAGGAACATCTTCGCCATCCCCGACCTGCGCAACCGCGTGATCTTCACCTTCGCGCTGCTCGCGGTCTACCGTCTCGGCGCCTTCATTCCGATTCCCGGGATCGACCCGGTGGCCATCGCCGAGTTCACGAAGGCGGCAGAGGGAACGGTGCTCGGGTTTCTGAACCTGTTCTCGGGCGGCGCCCTGGGGCGGATGACCGTGTTCGCGCTCGGGATCATGCCCTACATCTCGGCGTCGATCATCCTGCAGCTGTTGACGGTGGTCTGGCCCTACCTCGAGAAGCTCTCCAAGGAGGGCGAGCTCGGCCGCCGCAAGATCACCCAGTACACCCGCTACGGCACCGTCGTGCTGTCGGTCATCCAGGCGCTCGGCATCTCCTTCTTCCTCGAGCGCACGCAGGCCCCGGGCGGCGCGCCGCTGGTGCCGGAGGACCTCCAGGGCTGGGGCTTCCGCTTCCTGACCGTGCTGACGCTGACCACGGGCACCGCCTTCGTGATGTGGCTCGGCGAGCAGATCTCCGAGCGCGGCATCGGCAACGGGATCTCCCTGATCATCTTCGCCGGCATCGTGGTCGGCCTGCCGGCCGCGATCTTCAACACCCTCACCGACGTCCGGACCGGCGCCCTGAACATCATCACCGTGGTCATCCTGATCGTGTTCATGGTCCTGGTGGTGGCGGCGATCGTCTACATGGAGCGGGCCCAGCGGCGGATTCCCATCCAGTACGCGAAGCGGGTGGTCGGACGCCGTGTCTACGGCGGCCAGAGCACCTACCTGCCGTTGCGGGTCAACACCGGCGGCGTGATCCCGGTGATCTTCGCGGCCTCGATCATGTCCTTCCCGCAGACTCTCGGGCAGATGATCGAGAACCGCTGGCTGCAGAAGATCACCGAGGCGCTGGCCTGGGGCGAGCCCCTCTACAACCTGATCTACTTCCTGTCGATCGTGTTCTTCTGCTACTTCTACACCTCGATCATCTTCAACCCCGAGGACACGGCGGAGAACATGCGCAAGTACGGCGGCTTCATACCCGGCATCCGCCCGGGCAAGCGGACCGCCGAGTTCATCGACAAGATCCTGACCCGGATCACCCTCGTCGGCGCCGTCTACCTGGCGCTGGTGGCGATCCTGCCCGAGATCCTGATCGCCGGCTTCAAGGTCGCGACCATCCCCTTCATCGGGGCCTCGCTCGACGCGCTCCTGCCGACCTGGTTCACGCAGGGCCTCGGGGTCAAGTTCTACTTCGGCGGCACCTCGCTCCTGATCGTGGTCGGGGTGGCCATGGACACCGTCAACCAGATCGAATCGCAGCTCGTGATGCGCCACTACGACGGCTTCATGCGCCGCGGCCGGATTCGCGGGAGGCGCGGGTAACCGATGATCTGCCTGAAGTCCGAGCGCGAGCTGGAGACCATGGAGAGGGCGAACGCCCTCGTCCATCAGGTTCTCCGCGCGGTCGAGCACGCCGCCGGGCCCGGGGTCTCCACCGGCGAGCTCGACAAGCTCGCCGAGGGCATGATCCGGGCGGCGGGCGGGGTGCCGGCCTTCAAGGGCTACCGCGGCTACCCGGCGACCCTCTGCACCTCCGTCAACGACGTCATCGTCCACGGGATCCCGAACGGCAAGACCCGGCTCCGCGAGGGCGACCTCCTGAGCGTCGACTGCGGCGTGCTGCTCGAGGGCTACTACGGCGACGCGGCGGTGACCTTCGGCGTCGGCGCGGTGAGCGCCGAGGCGCAGCGGCTGGTCGCCGTCACCCGCGCCTGTCTCGACGAGGCGGTGGCGACGGTGGCCCCCGACGCGCGGCTGGGTGACGTCGGTGCGGCGGTGCAGCGGCGGGCCGAGGCGGCGGGCTTCGGCGTCGTGCGCGAGTTCGTCGGCCACGGCATCGGACGCTCCCTGCACGAGGAGCCGCAGGTGCCGAACTACGGCAAACCCGGTCAGGGCCAGCGCCTCATGCCGGGTCTGGTGATCGCGATCGAGCCGATGATCACCGGCGGCAGCTGGCGGGTCGTGATCGACGACGACGGCTGGACAGCTCGGACCGAAGACGGTAAACTCGCTGCCCATTTTGAGTGCTCGGTGGCCGTCACCGCCGACGGTCGGCGTGTGCTCGGTCTCGGGGGGTTTATGAATGCCTAAGGAAGAGGCGATCGAGGTCGTGGCCGCGGTCGTGGAACCGCTGCCCAACGCCATGTTCCGCGTCGAGCTCGAGAACGGGCACGAGGTTCTGGCCCACATCTCCGGCAAGATGCGGAAGCACTTCATTCGCATTCTTCCGGGCGACAAGGTGCTGGTGGAGCTCTCTCCGTACGATCTCAAGAGAGGGCGCATCGTGTACCGCTACAAGTAGGGAGGGACGGCAATGAAAGTCCGGCCGTCGGTCAAGAAGATGTGTTCGAAGTGCAAGATCGTCCGTCGCAAGGGCGTGGTGCGGGTGCTCTGCGAGAACCCGAAGCACAAGCAGCGCCAGGGCTGATCGAGGAGGTATCTGGTGGCACGCATCGCAGGCGTTGAACTGCCGTCCGGCAAGAGAGTCGAGATCGGGCTGACCTACATCTACGGGATCGGCCGCACCCGCGCCAAGAAGATCCTGGCCAAGGCCAAGGTCGACGAGGGCGTCAAGGTCAAGGACCTGTCCGAGGACGAGGTGCTGCGGATCCAGCAGGTGATCCAGGCCGAGGGCATGGTCGAGGGCGACCTCCGGCGCGAGGTGGCGATGAACATCAAGCGCCTCATCGAGATCGGCAGCTATCGCGGGATCCGCCACCGTCGCGGCCTGCCGGTCCGGGGGCAGCGGACCCACACCAACGCACGCGCCCGCAAGGGCCCGCGGCGGCAGGCGGTCGCCGGCAAGAAGAAGGCCGCCAAGAAGTGAGCACGGACCCCGGATGATCGGTCACCGTGCCGCATCGTAGGGACCAGTCGGGAGACAGAGAATGGCAAAGGAACGCAAGGGTGCTCGCAAGCCGCGTCGGGAACGCAGGGTCGTGCCGCACGCGATGGCCAACATCCACGCCACCTTCAACAACACGATCGTGACCTTCGTCGATCCGAGCGGCGGCACCCTGTGCTGGTCGTCCGGCGGGCGGATCGGCTACAAGGGGTCGCGCAAGGGGACGCCGTACGCCGCCCAGCTCGCCGCCAAGAATGCGGCCGAGCAGGCCCAGGGCCAGGGCGTGCGCTCGGTGGACGTGCGGGTCAAGGGCCCGGGGCCGGGACGGGAGTCGGCGATCCGCGCGGTCGCCGCCGCCGGTCTCGATATCCGCAGCATCCGTGACGTGACGCCGATTCCGCACAACGGGTGCCGCCCGCGCAAGCGGCGCAGAGTCTAGGCAAGGGAGCATCGATGGCACGCTACAGAGGACCGGTTTGTCGACTGTGCCGCCGCGAAGGCATGAAGCTCTTTCTGAAGGGCGAGCGGTGCTACAAGGAGAAGTGCGCGATCGAGCGGCGGAACGCGCCGCCCGGCCAGCACGGCATGGGCCGCCGCCGCAAGGTCCGCGCCTACGGCCTGCAGCTGCGCGAGAAGCAGAAGCTTCGCCGCATCTACGGTCTGCTCGAGGGCCAGTTCCACACCACCTTCGTCGAGGCCAACCGGCGCAAGGGCATCACCGGCGAGACCCTCCTCCAGCTGCTCGAGCTGCGCCTCGACAACGTGGTCTACTCGCTCGGCTTCGCGACCTCGCGGACCCAGGCCCGGCAGCTCGTCCGTCACGGCCACATCGAGATCGACGGCCGGCGGGTCGACATCCCGTCCCTGCGCGTCCGCCCAGGCATGGAGATCACGGTGCGCGAGGGAAGCCGCAAGAACGCCCACATCTCGGAAGCGGTGGAGTTCGCCCAGGGCCGCGGCATCCCGCCATGGCTGGAGCTCGACCCGACTGCCCTCAAGGGCAAGGTCCTCGAGAACCCGGCGCGCGAGGACATCCGATTCCCGATCCAGGAGCAGCTCATCGTCGAGCTCTACTCCCGCTAGCGAGGAGGCCGCATGATCTGGCACGATTTCCAGCGCCCGGCATCGGTTGAGCCCGAGGACGACGGGCACAGCGCGACCTTTGCCCGATTCCTGGCTCAGCCCTTCGAGCGCGGCTGGGGGACCACCCTCGGCAACGCGCTGCGGCGGGCCCTGCTGTCGTCGATCCCGTCGGCCGCGATCACCGCGGTCAAGATCGAGGGCGCCGACCACGAGTTCTCCGCGGTTCCGGGCGTGGTCGAGGATGTCACCGACATCATCCTGAACCTCAAGAAGATCCCGCTCCGGATCCACGGCGGCGAGCCGGCCTTCCTGACCCTCGAGGCGAAGGGCCCGGGCGAGATCACCGCCGGTCAGTTCAGCGGCTCGAGCCAGGTCGAGGTCATCGACCCGGCGGTTCACGTCGCCACCCTGTCCGCGGGCGGCAAGCTGAAGATGATGGTGCGGGTCGCTCAGGGCCGGGGCTACGTGCCCGCCGAGGAGAACCACACCGACGACCTCGACGTCGGTTTCATTCCGGTCGACTCGGCCCACTCGCCGGTCCGCAAGGCGAACTTCCGGGTCGAGATGGCGCGCCTCGGACGGATGACGAACTACGAGCGGCTCGTCCTCGAGGTGTGGACCAACGGCACCGTCAGCCCCGAGGAGGCGCTCAGCCAGGCCGCCCAGCTCGTCCAGGGGCACCTCGACATCTACACCCGCCTCGCGGCGGTCGAGGAGTCGAACGCGCCGGTGGCGAGCGCCGCCGAGCCGATCGCCGAGGACAGCATCCTCGACGCCTCGATCGACAGCCTCGAGCTCTCGATCCGCTCGATGAACTGCCTGAAGAACGCCAACATCCGGACCTTGCGCGATCTCGTCAGCCGCTCCGAGAGGGAGATGGTGGAGATCCGCAACTTCGGCGAGAAGTCCCTCAAAGAGGTCCGTTCCAAGCTCGAGGTCATGGGCCTCGGCTTCGGCATGAACCTCGATCTCTAGGCGCGGGAGTACAGATGCGACACCGAAATCAACACCGCAAGCTGGGCCGCACCTCCGCCCACCGCAAGGCGCTGTTCCGCAACCAGCTGAGCGCGCTCTTCACCCACGAGCGGATCATCACCACGCTCGCCAAGGCGAAGGAGCTGCGCCCGCTCGCCGAGCGCATGGTCACGCTCGCCGGCACCGGCACGCTGCCGGCGCGGCGCCGCGCCCTGTCCATGGTGCCCGACAAGGACGTGGTGCGTCGACTCTTCGACGAGATCGCGCCGCGCTTCACCGAGCGCCCGGGCGGCTACACCCGGATCATGCGCCTCGGACGTCGCCGCGGCGACGGGGCGGAGCTGGCGATCATCGAGTTCGTCGACTACGAGCTCGCGGCCCACGACGAGGGGGCGACCCCGGCGAAGAAGGGCAAGCCCTCCCTCATGGACCGCGCCAAGGGCGTGTTCGGCGGCGGCGCCAAGGGCGGCGAGGAGCCCGCTGCGCCGGAGGCCGGCGCGCCTGCAGCGACGGCCGAGAGCGGGCAGGAGACGCCGGCGCGGCCCTGAGCCCGTTCCGCGACAGACTGGAATCCCGACGCCGCAGCCCGCGCTGCGGCGTTGCCGTCAGAGGCCCGGTCCGATGACGCTCGCGATCGCGACCAGCTCGTCGAGCTTCGTCTGGCGCTCGCCGCTGCCGCTCGGGTACTCCGAGCGCGCGATCACCAGGCAACCGTCGGTGGGGTGGGCGCCGAACAGGGCGAGCTGCTCCATGTCGAGATCGTCAAAACGGTAGCTCGCCCAGGTCCAGCGCACCGTGCCGAGGGCCTCGGTGGCGAGCCCGCCCGACTCGTGGAACCGCGAGTGCGGCGGGTTGTCCATCTCCTGGCGCTGCACGGCGACCGCGGCCTCGAGGTCGGCGCCGGAGCGGCTCGGCTCGATGCCGACGACGATGCTCGCCGATCGATCCGCCGGGTCGACGAGCTGCACCCAGTAGGGTCCCGAGGGCTGCAGCTGGAAGCGCTCCGGAATCTGAGCCTCGTCGAAGCCGGCGGCGGGCACGCTGCGGGTCGGCAGCGCGGTCGGGCTGGAGCGTCTCGG
>JALOKS010000024.1 GCA_025456385.1 Thermoanaerobaculales bacterium
GGCGGGGCTGCCCGCGGCGAAGGCGCGCCCGGCGATGGCGAGCGCGGTCCTCAGCTCCACCTCGGCCTCGCCGAGCCGGCCGAGGTCCTGGAGCGCCCAGCCGAGGCTGCGGTGGGTCGAGGCGACGTCCGGGTGCTCGGGCCCGTAGGCGCGCGCCATGCGCACGACCGCATCGCGCAGGATCACCTCGGCCCGCTCCGTCTCGCCGGCCTGCCGCAGCACCGCCGCCATGTTCACCAGGCTGCGCGCCACCACCGCGCTCTCCTCGCCGAGGGCCTCCCGCCGCATGGCGATCACCTCGTCGAGCAGCTCCAGGGTGCGCTCGTGCTGGCCGAGGCGGTAGTAGACGCCGCCCAGGTTCTCGAGCGCTTCGGCGAGGTCCGGGTGCGAGTCCCCCATCCACCGCCGGTGGATGGCGATCGCCTCCTCGAAGATCGGGATCGCCTCCTCGAGCCGGCCCTGAAACATCACGAAGACCGCGAGGTTGTTGAGCGGGTAGGCGAGGTCGACGGCGGTCTCGCCCTGCAGCGCGCGCCGGATCGCGATCTCGCGCCGCGAGATCTCCTCGGCCGCGGCGTAGTCCTCCTTCCAGGTCTGGAGCAGGGCGGCCTCGGTCTGGTAGCACTGCGCCACCGCGAGCGACTGCTCGCCGTGCAGCTGTCTGCTCAGCTGCAGCGCCGCTTCGATCTCCTGCGCCGCCTCCTCGAAGCGTCCCGCGTCGAGCAGCAGCTGGGCGAGGAACTGCCGGGTCTGCGCAGCCTCGGCGGCGGCTTCCTCGCCGGCGCGGAGGTGCAGCTCGAGCAGCTCCCTGGCCCGCCGCTCCGCTTCCTCGAAGCTGTCGCGGCGCCACGCCAGCTCGGCGAGGTCGGCGCGCGTCGCGAGGGCTTCGGCGTGATCCGGGCCGAGCGCCGCCTCCTGCAGCGCCAGGGCCTGCTCGAGCTGCGGCTGCGCCTCGTCGTAGCGGCCGAGCAGCTGGTAGGTGGCGCCGAGGGTGTGCCGCACCGCACCCTCGATCAGAGGTTGGCCCGCGAAGGCCGGCGCGACCTTGGCGGCCGCGCGGTCGAGGGCCTCCGCCACCGTCACGTCGTGCCCCGCCTGCCAGGGGCTCGCCGCGCCCAGGGTCTCGCGCATGAACTCGTTCACCGCCCTCGCCTTCGCCGCTTCGCTTTCGGCGCGGTCGCGCTCGCGGGCGATCCGCTGCGCCTGCACCGCCATGGTGGCGGCGAAGACCACGAGCGTCAGCAGCAGGCCCGCCGCCACCGCCACCCCGAGCCGGTGGCGGCGCACGAACTTGCCCGCCCGGTAGCCGACGCTGGGAGGACCGGCCAGCACCGGCTCGCTGTGCAGGTGGCGCTCGAGGTCGGCAGCGAGCTCCGACGGCGAGCCGTAGCGGCGCCCGCGGTCCTTCTCCAGCGCGCGCATGGTGATCCAGTCGAGGTCGCCGCGCAGCTGGCGGCGCAGGCTCGGCACCTCGGTCCGGCGGGCGGCGGCCGCCGCCGTCGTCGGCCCGCCGCCCGAGCCGACCCGGGTGCTCGGCCGCGGCGGCTCCTCCTCGAGGATCCGCCGCCGCATCTCGAGCAGGCCGGCCTGCCGCAGCTGCCCGGCGTCGAGCGGCAGGGTCCCCGCCAGCAGCTCGTAGAGCATCACGCCGAGCGAGTAGACGTCGGTGCGGGTGTCGATGTCGAGGGTGTCCATCGCCGCCTGCTCGGGGCTCATGTAGCCCGGCGTGCCCACGAGATCGCCGAGCTGGGTGAGGAGGGTCTCCTCGGCCGAGCGGCTGTCGACGGCGCGGGCGATGCCGAAGTCGATGATCTTCGGCGCCGGACGGCCGTCGACCTCGCGCACCAGCACGTTCGAGGGCTTGAGGTCGCGGTGGATGATGCCCTTGAGGTGCGCGTGCTGGACGCCCATGCAGACCTCGCGGAAGAGCTCGAGGCGCTCGCGCACCGCCAGCCGCCGGCCGTCGCAGTAGGTCGTGATGGGCTCGCCGTCGACGTGCTCCATCACGAAGTAGGGCCGCCCGTCCGCGGTGCTGCCGGCGTCGAGCACACGCGCGATCGCCGGGTGGTCCATCCGCGCCAGCGCCTGCCGCTCACTCTCGAAGCGGGCGAGCACCTCGCGGCTGCCGAGCCCGGGCTTGATGAGCTTGAGCGCGACCTCGCGGCGCACCGGCTCGAGCTGCTCGGCGAGCCAGACCTCACCCATCCCCCCTTCGCCGAGCCTGCGCAGCAGGCGGTAGGACCCGACCTGCGAGGACGCAGCGCCGGGGACGGGCGCGCGGCCGAGAACGCCTTCGGTGGGCAGGTGGTCGTCAGGCGGCGCTGTCAGGTCACGGTCGTCCACGGCGCACTCCTCGTTGGGCAGGAAACTGCGACGCAGTCTACCAGACGGGGGCCGGCGCTGCGCGGGCCGGCGCTCGCGGCTTGACCGCAGTCAACGACGCCGGGCAGGGTCGCAGCCCATGCTGGCGGCGTGAAGGAGCCGTACCGCCTCCGCCGCGAGCGCGCCACCGTGCGGGCGATGGTCGCCATGTACTGCGCCCACCACCACGGCGGCGGCGGGCTGTGCGCCGACTGCCGCGAGCTCGCCGCCTACGCCGACCGCCGCCTCGACCTCTGCCCCTACGGCGCCGCCAAGCCCGCGTGCACCAACTGCCCGATCCACTGCTACCGCCCCGAGCCGCGCGAGCGGATGCGCGAGGTGATGCGCTTCGCCGGACCGCGGATGCTCGCGCGCCATCCCTGGCTCGCGGTTCTCCACCTGCTCGACGCGCGCAAGCCCGCGCCTCCCCCGCCGCGCGCGGCGCGCGGGCCGGACTGAGTTCTGGAGAGCCGCCGACGGCCGGACCCTCCCGTGCTACGCTCTCCCCCCTGCGTGATTCGGCCCGTGGATGGAGGCTCGCCATGAATCGACCCTGGTTGCCGCTCGCACCGGCCCTGCTCGCGCTCGCCGCCGCGCTCCCGTGCCCCGCCCAGGAGCAGGTGGACCGCAGCGAGATGGCGAAGCTCCTGCGCCGCAACCAGGAGGAGCTCAGGGACTACACCTGGGAGTCGCGCCAGGTCTACGAGGTCAACGGGGTCCAGAGGCGGGTCGACGTCTCCAGCTACCGCTACAACGAGTACGACATGCAGGAGAAGATGCAGCTCTCGAGCACCGCCACCAAGGAGCCGCTGCGCTGGCCGAACGGCAAGAAGCTGAAGAAAGAGGAGCGCGAGGCGGCCCTCGAGTTCGCCCGCGAGGTCCGCAGCCGGCTCTTCGGCTACCTGAGCCCGATGTTCGCCGAGAAGGCGGTGCTGGGCGCCGAGGTCGAGACCGTGGACGGCGCCATTCACCTCCGCTCGCGCGACGTCATGACCACCGGGGACAGCGTCGAGATCGTGCTCGACGCGGCCACGCGACGCCCGCGGACGGCCGCGGTCGCGGGCACGCTCGAGGGCTCTCCGGTCACGCTCGAGCTGCGCTTCGCGTACGAGGAGTACGGCCCCTCGTTTCCGGTGCACTCCGTGACCCGGAGCTCCTGGCAGGGGCTCGAGCTCGTGATCACCACCGAGGACTCGAAGCACACCAAAAACTGAGCCCGCGGGCTGCGGTCGACGACGCGGCAGCGTCCTTTCGGCCTGCGGAATGAGATTGCGGCTCGCTCCTGATTTCTTGACCGCCGTCAAGGACGCGAGGCGCTGTCGCCCCTACCGTGGTGGACGAAGCGCGGCCGACGGCGGCCGCCGGGGAGTCACCATGAGCGAGCTGATCGACAACCGGGCGCACCGGATCCGGACCTTGCAGGAGATCATCCGGGAGCTGCACCGCGGCGCGCCGACCGACCACGTCCGGGCGACGCTGCGCTCCCTCGTGCGCGAGACCAGCTCCTCCGAGATCGCGGCCATGGAGCAGGAGCTGATCGCCGGCGGCATGCCGGTCGAGGAGGTGCAGAGCATGTGCGACCTCCACAGCCAGGTGCTGCGCGAGATCCTGGTCGAGCCGGTGCAGATCGCGCCGCCGCCGGGGCACCCGATCGACACCTTCCAGATCGAGAACCGCGCGCTCGAGGGCGTCATCGCCGAGGTGCGCGCGCTGGCCGCTCCGGCCGGCGAATCGCCCGATCTGGGTCGCTGGCGCGAGGTCTTCGCGCGCCTGATGGACATCGAGAAGCACTACCAGCGCAAGGAGAATTTGCTGTTCTCGTGCCTCGAGCGGCACGGCATCACCGCTCCCTCGAAGGTCATGTGGGGCAAGGACGACCAGGTCCGCGAGCTGTTGAAGGCGCTCGGTGAGGCGCTCGCCGTCGACGGAATGAGCGCCGACGAGGCCGGACTCGTCGTCGAGACCGTGGTCGAGCCGGCACTCGCCGCGATCGAGGAGATGATCAGCAAGGAGGAGCGGATCCTGCTGCCGATGTCGCGCGAGACCCTGACCGAGGACGAGTGGGCCGAGATCTGGCACGAGTCGCCGCGCTTCGGTTTCTGCCTGGTCGAGCCGCGCACCGGCTACCGGCCGCCGGCGCCGGCCGCGCCCCCCAGGCTCGCGGCGGTGCCCGCCGACGAGGCGCTGGTCTTTCCCTCGGGCGCGCTCGACCTCGCCCAGCTGCGCGGGATCTTCGCCGCGCTCCCGGTCGACATCACCTTCGTCGACGCCGACGACCGGGTGCGCTTCTTCTCGGAGGGCCCGGACCGCGTCTTCGAGCGCTCGAAGGCGATCCTCGGCCGCGAGGTCCACCACTGCCACCCGCCGAAGAGCGTCCACGTCGTCGAGGAGATCGTCTCCAGCTTCCGCGACGGCCGCCAGAACGTCGCCGAGTTCTGGATCCAGCTCCGGGGCCGCTTCATCCACATCCGCTACTTCGCGGTGCGCGACGAGGCGGGCGCCTACCTCGGCACTCTCGAGGTGACCCAGGACCTCAGCCGGCTGCGCGAGCTGCAGGGCGAGCGCCGCCTGCTCGAGTTCAGCGCGGGGGCGGCATGAGCGCCCGGATGCCGATCACGCCCCAGACCAGGGTCGGCGAGCTCCTCGAGGCCTACCCGGAGCTCGAGGAGGTCCTGGTCGCCGCGGCGGCGCCCTTCGCGAAGCTGAAAAACCCGGTTCTCCGCCGCACCATCGCCCGGGTCACCTCCCTCGAGCGCGCCGCCCAGGTCGCCGGCATCCCGGTGCGCGAGCTCGTGCTCCGACTGCGCGCGGCGGCCGGCCTCGAGGAGGCGGCTGCCGAGCTGCCCGGCGAGGACGGCGCGGCGCCGACCGACGGCCCCGCGCCCTGGGTCGACGCCGCCCGCGTGCGCTGGACGGTCGAGGCCGACGTGCTCCTCGAGCAGGGCCGGCACCCGATCGCCGAGGTGCAGAGCCGCGCGATGTCTCTGGAGGGCGACGAGCTCGGCCTCATCCGCAGCACCTTCCGCCCGGCGCCGCTCATCGAGCTGCTCGAGGCCAAGGGCTTCCGCACCGCGGTCGTCGCCGCCGAGGGCGGCTTCGCGACCTTCGTCGGCCGCGCCTCCTAAGCGGTCGCAGGGGACGGTCGACGCAGCTCGACGAAGCAGGCCGCGGTGCAGGCGACCAGCACGCCGAGCATGGCGAGCCCGAGCAGGTCGTGGGCGCGTCCGACGCCCCCGACGGAGGCGGCGCCCAGGAAGACCGCCGCGAGGCCGAGGCAGAGGACCTCCACGGCCGGCCGCAGCGCCGGCCGCTCGGCGAGGACCAGGTAGAGCGGCGGCGCCAGGAGCAGGCTCATGTGGACGTGGGCGTGCCAGGTGAAGGCGCAGCCCGCGGCCGTCAGGCCGAGCCACGCGACGCCGGCCCGCCGGCGGCCGGGTCCCGCCAGGCGCCGCGCGCAGGCGAGGCCCGCGGCGCCGGTCGCCGCCATCCCTGCACACGCGAGCACCCAGGCGAGGCCGGCCGGCAGGATCCGGGCGGCGTTGAGGCCGAAGGCCCGCCAGTTGCACATCGAGGTCGGGAACGACGCCATCACCTGGCCCTCGGCGGCGAAAAAGGGCAGCAGGTGTCTGGAGTAGCCCGCGATCCAGCCGGGGTCGGCGGCGAGCGTCGCGGCGGCGAGCACGGCCACCGCCATCGCCATCCCCGCGAGCACCCGCCACTGCCGGGCGAGGGCGAGGCCGGGGACGAACAGAACCAGGGACTGCGGCTTGAGCACCGCGAGCCCGAGCCATGCCCCGGCCGACAGCTGGCGGCCGCGCGTGAAGGCGATCAGCGCCTCGCCGGCGAAGACCATCGGCCAGACGCTGAGCTGGCCCATCAGGAGGTGGACGAGGGCCGGGGGCGACAGGAGGACGGCGGCGATCAGCCAGCCGGGACGGGCGAGGCCGAAGGCCCGTGCCAGCCGCAGCTGGTAGAGCACGAGGACGGCCGCGTGCAGCAGGGTCCAGGCGAGGAAGCCCGCCACCGGGGGCAGCAGGGTCGAGGGCACGAAGAGGAGCGTGAACGGCGCCGGGTAGGGCGCCGGCACCAGGGCGAAGGGCATGACGCCGCGCCCCTCCACCCGCACGAAGCGGTCGTAGAGCTGACGCTGCGCGGCCTCGAGCCCGGCCAGATCATAGGCCGCGGCGAGGCCGTGCTCGCGGATCGCCTCGCCGGCGGTGCGCGAGCCGCGGTAGTCGAGCGCAACGTACTCGAAGAGGCCCCGCTGGCGCACCGCGACGACGACGAAGGCCGCCTCCGCGAGGAGTACGACCACTGCCAGCACCACCAGCCCGCGCCGCGCCACCACCCGCTGCCGAGGCAAGACGATCGCCGGCCCCACCGGGCGAGTGTACCGGCTCTCCACGGGCGGTGCCGGAGATTCTCCGAGCTCCCGGGGCTGGCTCACAGGCTCCGGGCGGAGGGGCAGAGGGGCGGAGGAGCAGAGGGGGAAAGAGGCGGAACCCGCATCCCGTATCCCGTATCTCGCATCTCGCATCTCGTATCTCGTCTCTCGCCGACAGGGCTCCTCCTCGTTGTCCCCTGCTCCCTGCCCCCTGCTCCCTGCCCCCTGCCCCCTGTCGCTGCCCCGCTGTGCGCTCCCCGTAGCGCCCCCGCCGCCGCGCCCGTTCAGTGCGCCGCAGCCGCCTTCGAGAAGGCGGCCGGCACGTGCACCAGGTGGCAGCGGTGGCAGGTGGTGACGCCGACCTCCATCACCGCGCCCTGCACCGCCGCCGGGTCCGGGCTCGCCGCGGCGAGCGCCGCGCCGATCGCCTCCACCCTCGCCGCCGACGCGGCGTCGGTGAAGTAGTGGCGCTCCTCGGTGCCGTGGCAGTCCTCGCAGGTTCCGGCGAGCGCCGCGAAGCGCTTCTGGAAGTCGCGGAAGTGCGCGCGCGCCGCCTCCACCTGCCCCTGACCGAGGTCGTGCGTGATGCCGGTCAGCGAGAAGTCGAGCTGGTGCATGAACTGGGCGTGCCCGACCTTCTGGCCGCTCACCGGGTCGACGGTCGTGATCGCGTTGGCGTCGGGCCAGTGGTAGCGCTGGTAGGCCGCCGTCAGGGTGTCGTGGTGGCAGCTCGCGCACACCCCGCCCACGGCGCCGAAGGCCGGCCCGACCCGCGCCGGGTCGCCGCTCGCGAGCGCCGCGCCCAGGGCCTCGACCGGCTCCGCCGGGAAGCGGTCGCGCCACTCCGGCACCAACCCGGCGGTCGCCAGGTAGGCCGCCCTGAAGGCCGCGAAGCTCTGCGCCGCGTGCTCCACGTCCTGCTGCTCGAGGTCGACGGCGATCCCCGTCATGGCGGCCCCCAGGCCGACCATCTGCATCAGGTACTCGGGCTGCCGCGCCTGCGGTGGGTAGAGCGCGTCGAGCGACGCCGGCAGGCCGTGCGAGGCCACCGGTTGCACCGCCTCGCCGCCCGCTGCCGCGGCTCCGGCCGCGACCGGCGGCGCCGCCGCGGCGAGCGCCAGCGCGCCGGCAGCTGCGGAGAGAACGAGCATCCACGCGGTTCTGGTCATTTCATTGCCTCCTTTGAGCAAAGATCAAAGTTTTTCGGCGCAGGTGATAGCACAGACCGCGGAGATCTTTGTAAATGATTCTCAGTCTCCATATTGTGCGTTGCCGCTCCGTGCTCTCCGGACGCGGGAGGACACGGAGCGCTCCTAGGGAGCTCGCCAGCGGGCCGCCTGCTCCGGCCGGCCCCAGGCCTCGTAGAGCGCGGCGAGGCGGCGGCGGGCCTCGAGGCTGCGCACGTGCCCGGGCCCGCGGGCCGCCGTGAGGCCGCGCTCGGACTCGAGCAGCAGGGCCTCGGCCTCGGCGAAGCGCCCGAGCGCAGCGAGCGCGGTGCCGAGCGCCCCCTGCGACGAGGCGACCAGCCAGTGCCCCTCCGGCAGGGCCCCGCGGCGCAGCTCGAGCGCCTCGCGGAGGGCCGGCTCCGCAGCCGCGGGCCGGCCGAGGTCGAGCAGGCTCAGACCCGTGACGTGGAAGGCGGCCGCCACCATCGGGTGCCCGTCCGGCAGCACCTCGCCGCGCAGCGCCAGGATCCGCCGGCAGGACTCGAGCGCGCCCTCGGGGTCGCCGTGGGCCTGCTGCAGGCCGGCGAGCGCGTAGAGCGAGCGCGCGGTGTCGGGGTGCTCCGGCCCGAGCAGGCGCTCGCGCATGGCGAGGCTCTCGCGGTAGCTGGCCTCGGCGCCAGCGAGGTCGCCGGACTCCTCGAGCACCGCACCGAGAGTGCTCAGCCCCGCCGCGACCTCCGGGTGCTCGGAGCCGCGCACCGCGCGCACGAGCTCGACCGCCTCGCGGATCAGCGGCGCCGCGCCCGCCCAGTCGCCGCGCTCGCCGAGCAGCACGCCGAGGTTGTTGAGGGTGGCCGCGACGAGGGGGCGGTTGTCGCCCGGCAGGCGGCGCTGGATCGCCAGCGCCTCCCGGTAGCGCCGCTCCGCCTCCCCGGTCTCGCCGAGCCACTTCAGAACCCGCGCCAGGTTGCCCGTGACCTGCGCGGCCTCGGCGCCCCCGCCCGCTCCGAGCCGCTGCAGCATCGCCAGCGCCTCGCGTTCCAGGCGCTCGGCCTCGCGATGCTCACCCTCGTCCTCGGCCGCTCCCGCGAGGCGGTCGAGGGCGCGCGCGACGGCGATGTGCTCGGGCCCGTAGGCCAGCCGGGCGGCCGCGAGAGCGTCCTCGAGACGCGCTGTCGCGGGCGCCAGCAGGCCGAGACCCTGGTAGGTGGTGCCGAGAGTCGTCAGCACCTCCGCCATGACCGCGGGCTCGCCGCCGAGCTCCTCAGGGACGCGCGCGGAGGCCGCGTCGAGCATCGAGGCCACGCTGACGTCGCCGCCCGCGACCCGCGGGTCCACCGAGCCCAGCATGTCGACCAGGAAGTCGTTGATCCGCTCGGCCCGGTCGCGCTCGGCCTCGGCCAACCGCGCCTGCCGGCGCACGCCCACGAAGCCGGCCGCCACCGCCGCGACCACCACCAGCGACAGCACGGCGGCCACCAGCACCTCGGCGCGGTGGCGGCGCAGGAAGCGGCCGAGCAGCTCGCGGGCCGAGTAGGCGTGGACGCTCACCAGCTGCCCGGTCTGGAAGCGGCGCAGGTCGGCGGCGAGCTCGCGGGCCGAGGGGTAGCGGTCCCCCGGCGCCGTGGCCATCGCCCTGCCGACGATCGCCGCGAGCTCGGGCGGCGCGCCGGGCTCGCGCGTCGCCACCGGCTCGACGCCGCCGGCCGCCGCCGCGGCCACCGCCTCGCGGCCGCTCGAGCCGGCGTGCGGCGGGGCCCCGCCGAGCAGGAAGTAGAGCATCGCGCCGAGGGCGTAGACGTCGGCGCGCTCGTCCACCGGCAGGCCGCGGGCCTGCTCCGGGGCCATGAAGTGGGGGGTGCCGAGGACCGTGCCGGCGATGGTCCGGCCGGGGTCGCCCGCGGGCGCCGCCCCGCCGCTCTCCTCCCCCACCGCGTTGTCGGACGCGTCGAGGACCCGCGCGAGGCCCCAGTCCACGACCACCGTCTCGCCGAAGGGCCCGACCAGCACGTTGGCCGGCTTGAGGTCGCGGTGGACCACCCGCCGGCCGTGCGCGTAGGCCACCGCATCGGCCACCGCGATGAGGTGCGGCAGCAGCGCGAGGCGCGCGCCGAGGTCGGGCGCCTCGCGGAGCAGGGCGTCGAGGGTGCGGCCCTCGACCAGCTTCATGGCGTAGAACGGCCGTCCGCCGGGCCAGCGCCCGGCCTCGTACACGGGCACGATCGCGGGGTGCTGCAGGCCGGCGGTGATCAGCGCCTCGCGCACGAAGCGCGCCGGCGCGCCGGGTCCGGCGTCGGCGCGCAGCTCCTTGAGCGCCACCGTGCGGCCGAGGCGGCGGTCGCGCGCCTCGAGGACGCGGCCCATGCCGCCGCGCGCCCGCTCGCCCTCCACCTCGTAGAGCGCGGGATCGACCTCGGGCAGGGCGGGCGGCTCGCCGGCGGGCCGCTCGGCCCGCTCCGTCGCCCGTCCCCGACCCCGGTCGCCCGTCAGGACGGTCTCGACCTCCCAGTCCTCGGGAGCGCGGTCGTCCACGCGCTCATCGTACGCCCGCACGCGGATCCCGTTCACCCGCCGCACCGTCCCCGGGCGGGTCGGCGACGTGTCCCGAGGGGCCGCGCAGGAGGTCGATCGCGCTCCGCACCTCGGCGGTCAGCGCACGCCGCCGCGACACGCCGAGGCCCGCGGTCGGGATCGGCTCGCCGATCCGGACGGTGATCGGGCGCGGGCTGAGGCTGCGGCCGTCGGGCGGGAGCACCAGGCGCGGGCCCTCGAGGCCGACCGGCAGGACCGGCAGGCCGGACTTGAGCGCGACCAGAAAGCCGCCGCGAGAGAACGGCCGCAGCCTCCCGTCCGCGGTGAAGGTCTCCTCGGGGAAAACCAGGGGCGAGCCCCCCTGGCGAACCTGCGCCAGAGTCTGCGCGAGGGTCTCCGCCGCCGTGCTGCGGTCCTCGCGGTCGACCGGGATGAAGCCCATGACCCGCATCGACCAGCCGAGGAAGGGCACCCGGAAGAGCGAGCGCTTGGCGAGGAAGCGGAGCTCGATCGACGGCGGCAGGGCGGCGAGCAGCGCCGGGATGTCGAGCCCCGACTCGTGGTTCGCCATGATCACGTAGCGTCCTCCGGCTGCGATCCGCTCGCGGCCCTCGACCGTGACCGGGACACCCGCGAGCCGCAGGCAGCACCGCCCCCACAGGTGCGCGACCCGCACCGAGGCGCGGCGCGAGCCGAGGCCGACGACGACCGCGAGGCTGCCCAGGATCGCGGTCGCGACCACGACGCCGAAGCGGATCACAGCGAAACGCAGATCCCCCAGATCTGGCATGGCGGGAGCATTCTAGAGGTTCAGCGCAGGCGGTCGAGCGCGAAACCGAAGCCGAGGGAGCCCGCCACCGCGGCGCAGAGGAGTCCGACGGCGAAGCAGGCGAGGACCGTGCGCGAGGCGCGCCACAGCCGCGGGTCCTCACCGCTGCGCTCGAGGCGGCGGCCGCGGCGGACCACGATCGCGATGCAGAGCAGATTGACGGCGATCGCCGCGGCGCCGAAGCCCAGCTTGACGAGGTGGCGCGGCGTCACGTCGTCGATGGACAGCAGCAGGGCGATGCCGGTGGCCGCCACGGCGAGCACCAACGGCGCCTCCACCACGAGGTCGATCCAGTAGTGCAGGCGGATGGTCGCCGCGTGCCCTTCGCGGTGGCGGAAGGGGTAGAGCTCGATCACCGCCTCGGTGGCGACCACGCCGCCCCACAGGGCGAGCACCACCAGGTGGGCCATGGCGAGCACAGGGGGAGGGCCTCCGAGATCCATGTCCGCGGCCTCCAGCTCAGGTGTCTGCCGGTCGTGCGGGCAGTCTAGCGCACTCCGTGAGCGCCCGCAGCCGCACCACGGACTGGACTCCCTCCCGAACTTGGGTACGATGCCGCCCATGCTGGACCTCCTGCTCGTCGTTTTCACGCTGCTGATCGCGCTCGCGCTGCGCGCCGAGGCGCTGCGGCGGATGCGGACCCTCACCCTGCCGCTCGTGCTGACCGCGGTGGCGGCGCTCGCCCACCTGGTGGTCGCGGCGGTGCCGCTCGAGGACGGCGTGGTCGCCGGCACCGCGGTGGCGCTGGTGCTGGCGCTGGCCTTCCTCGTCGCCCGCGCCTGCCTGCTGCTGCTCTTCGAGTGGGTGCTGATCAAGCGCATGGGCTTCTCGCCGCCGCGCCTGATGCGCGAGGTGATCGCGCTCTTCCTCTACCTCGTGCTCGCCCTCCTCATCCTGCGCGCGATGGACGTCGAGATCACGGGCCTGATCACGACCTCGGCGGTTCTCACCGTGGTCGTCGGTCTCGCCCTCCAGCAGACCCTCGGCAACCTCCTCGCCGGCCTGGCGCTCGCCTGGGAGCAGCGGCTGGTCCCCGAGACCTGGGTCGACATCGACGGCCGGGTGAGCGTGATCGAGGAGACCGGCTGGCGCTCGCTGATCCTGCGCAACCGGCTCGGCGAGCGCGTGCTGGTGCCCAACGCGGACGCGGGCGCCGCGCGGGTGACCATCCTCGGCACCGGCGAGCGGCCGGTCGCGATCCCGCTCCGCGTGGGCGTCGCCTACGCCGTGCCCCCGGACGCGGCGAAGGGCGTCCTCCTCGAGGTCGCGAGCGACACGCCGGGCGTCGAGAAGGATCCGCCGCCGCAGGTTCTCACCTCCGAGTTCGCCGACAGCGCCGTGGTCTACGAGTGCCGGCTGTGGACTCTCACCCCCTGGCGCCGCGACGACCTGACCGACGCCTTCCTCACCCGCGCCCACGCGGCGCTCGCGCGGGCCGGGATGGAGATCCCCTTCCCGCAGCGCACCGTCCACCAGGCGAAGGCCGCCGCGCCGCTCGACACCGTCGAACGCCGGCGCGCCGCCCTCGATGCCTGCGGGCTGCTTGCCGGCGCGCCGTCCGAGGCCCTCGACGCGCTCGCTGCGAGCTCCCGCCTGCGCCGCTACGCCCCGGGCGAGACCGTGGTCCGCGAGGGCGAGGCCTCGACCGCCCTCTACCTGGTCGCCGCCGGCGAGGCGGTCGTCCTGCAGCGGAAGGGACGCGAGCTGGCGCGGGTCGGCTCCGGCGATTTCTTCGGCGAGATGGCCTTCCTCACCGGCAGCCTCCGCAACGCCACCGTGCGCGCCTCCGAGGCGCCGCTCGAGGTGCTCGAGATCGACGAGAACGGGCTCCAGAGCCTGCTCTTCGATCGCCCCGATCTCGCCGGGCAGCTGGCCGAGAAGATGGCCGTCCGCCAGCTCGCGGGCGAGGAGCTGCGCGACGAGACCGGCGCCCTCATCTCACCGGCCGGTCTGGTGACCCAGATCCGCAAGCACCTGCTGCGGCTGGTCGGGCTCGGCAGCGGCTGAGCGCTCGGCGCGGCCGCGGCGCCAGGGGCGCTACGGCGCCGGGCGGCCGGTCTCCGGCGGCGGCTGCGACCGACCTCGCCGCGCGCCCTTCGCCGGTGGCGCGGCCGCGAGCAGCACCGCCGGCGGCCGCCGCGCCACCTCGACGAAGAGGCCGGGGTGGCGGGCGTGCAGCGGCTCGAGCTCCCAGTCGAAGACCAGCGCGTGAAGCGGCGCCCCCGCCCGACCGGCGCGGTTGGCGATCCGCCGGAGAACTTCCGGCTTGGCGATGTCATAGCGCACGAGCGGCCGCTCCGTGGCGTAGAAGAGCGCGCCCGAGAACTGCATCGCCGCCACCGGGGAGCCGGGCGGCGTCTGGCGCTCGAACCACTCCAGGCTGCGCGGGTAGACCTCCGTGTCCGCGGCGATGTCCAGCACCCCGAAGTGGCGGATCCAGGCGATGCCCGACGCCACGCCGTAGCCGACGACGAGGAGAGCGAGGCCGGCGACGGCCACGCGGCCGCACCGCCAGGCCACGCGCGCGTCCAGCCGCCCGCGCAGCTCCTCGCCCGCAAGCACTCCGCCGAGCACGAAGGCCGGCACGGCCGGCAGGATGAAGCGCAGGTACCACCAGCTCTCGATCGAGTGGAAGTAGAACGCGTAGAAGGCGACGACCGGTGCCAGCCACGCGAGCAGGAGGAGCTGGCGGCGGTCGCCGCCCACGGCCCGCCCGACGCCGACGAGCCACAGGGCCGCCAGCGGCAGGGTCAGGAAGCGCCCGATCCAGGTCGCGAAGTGGGCGATGCGGGGCAGGAAGTAGGCGGCGCTGAACAGCCCGCCCACGTTGCGGTAGCCGGTCGTCAGCGCACGGCCGTAGACCTCGAGGTTGTAGGCGGCCTGCAGCAGCGCGCCCGGCGCGGCGCCGGCTGCGAAGGCGAGCCACGCCCCGCGGCGGCGCGGCAGGGCGAGGGCGAGCGCGGGCAGCAGCAGGGCGTCGGTCGGCCGCACCAGCACCGCCACCGCGAACGCGAAGCCGGCGGCGGCCGCCGAAGCGGTCCGGCGGCGGGCGTGCAAGGCCCCGAGCACCGCCGCGCAGCACCAGGTCGCCGCCAGCCCGTCGCTCATCATCCAGGTGAAGAAGTGGAGCGTGACCGGGAAAGCTGCGATCAGGAGCGCGGCCGCGAGGGCGCCCGCGGGCGGCAGGCCGAGTTCACGGCCGAGCAGGCAGACGAGGAGCAGCAGCGCCGCGCCGGCGAGCGCCTGCACCGCCACGCCGGCCGCGTCCCAGCCGACCAGCCAGGAGGCGGCGACGAGGTGCAAGGGGAAGCCGGGCGGGTAGGTCGGCAGCAGGGCGCCGGGCTGCGGTGCCGGCGCGAAGCCGAGCGGCGTGAACAGCCACGGCGAGAGCTGGTCGGGCGGCGTCCCCGGGACCGGCCGGACCGCGGCGAAGCGTTCGCCGGACGCGAGCAGACGAGCGCAGCTCAGGTAGCCCGACTGGTCGGAGCCGGAGGCGTGGGGCGAGGCGGTCGCGGCGAGAAGACCGCCGTAGGCCAGCACGAGTGCAGCGGCTGCGAGCCACCAACCGAGCGGCCAGCGTGCGGGCGCCGACCTCTCGCCCTGATCCGCCCCTCCCGCGGCGCTCTCGGCCGGGCTCGTCTGCTGCATCGTGCCGTTGATCGTACGCCGACTCCGCGCCCGGTTGCTCCGATCGTGCCCGAGGTACCCGTTCCTCGGCTACCGAGCTCCCACCCATGTCCCTCTCCGTGTCGGTGTCCGTGTCCGCGTCCGGGTCCGCGTCTGTCTCCGTCTCCATGCCCATGCCCGTGCCCGTGTCCGGATTCAGGTCCGAAAATCCGAAATCCGAAATCCACCCATCTCCATCTCACGTCATTCCGGATGTATCGATGTCCCTCCGGCTCGGGACGGGCGCTCCCGCTCCGGGGACCGATCCGCGCGGCGCCCGGCTCCGGCTCAGAAGTCCAGGTAACCCTGGGAGCTGCGCACGCCCACCCCGGCCCGGCCCACCTCGACCCGCACCTTGTGCCAGCTGCCGTCGCGGCGCCGCTCGTCGGGGTAGTAGCCGAGGGCGTACTGCGCCCGCAGCTCGAGCAGGATGCTCCCGAA
>JALOKS010000209.1 GCA_025456385.1 Thermoanaerobaculales bacterium
AAGATCATCGAGGAGCTCGCGAACCGGGAGTACGAGCACGGCTTCGTCACCGAGGTCGAGCAGGAGACCCTGCCCCCCGGCCTCGACGAGGACGTGATCGGGGCGATCTCCGCCCGCAAGGGTGAGCCGGAGTGGATGCTCGAGTGGCGGCTCAAAGCCTACCGGCACTGGCTGACGATGAGCGAGCCGCGCTGGCCCAACGTCAGCTACCCGCCGATCGACTACCAGGCGATCTCCTACTTCGCGGCCCCCAAGCAGCGTCCCGGGAGCCTCGACGAGGTCGCCCCCGAGATCCTGGCCACCTACGCCAAGCTCGGCATCCCGCTGGAGGAGCAGAAGCTGCTCGCGGGCGTGGCGGTGGACGCGGTCTTCGACAGCGTGTCGGTGGCGACGACCTTCAAGGGCAAGCTCGCCGAGCTCGGCATCATCTTCTGCTCCTTCTCGGAGGCGGTGCGCGAGCACCCGGAGCTGGTCAGAAAGTATCTCGGCTCGGTCGTGCCGGGATCCGACAACTTCTTCGCCGCCCTCAACTCGGCGGTGTTCTCCGACGGCTCCTTCGTCTACGTGCCGCCGGGCGTGCGCTGCCCGATGGAGCTTTCGACCTACTTCCGGATCAACGCCGCCAACACCGGCCAGTTCGAGCGCACCCTGATCGTCGCCGACACGGGCTCCTACGTCAGCTACCTCGAGGGCTGCACCGCGCCGATGCGCGACGAGAACCAGCTCCACGCGGCGGTGGTCGAGCTGGTCGCCATGGAGGACGCCCGGATCAAGTACTCGACGGTCCAGAACTGGTACCCCGGGGACCGCGAGACCGGCGCCGGCGGCATCTTCAACTTCGTCACCAAGCGCGGCATCTGCAAGGGCGACCGCGCCAAGATCTCGTGGACCCAGGTCGAGACCGGCTCGGCGATCACCTGGAAGTACCCGAGCGTGATTCTCAAGGGCGACGACACCGTGGGCGAGTTCTACTCGGTCGCGGTCACCGCCGGCCGCCAGCAGGCCGACACCGGCACCAAGATGATCCACCTCGGCCGCAACACCTCGTCCACCATCGTCTCCAAGGGCATCTCGGCGGGGCAGGGGCAGAACACCTACCGCGGCCTCGTCAAGGTCGCCAAGAAGGCGGCGAACGCGCGCAACTTCTCGCAGTGCGACTCGATGCTGATCGGCGACCGCTGCGGCGCCCACACCTTTCCCTACATCGAGATCGCCAACCCGACGGCGCAGATGGAGCACGAGGCGACGACCTCGAAGATCGGCGAGGACCAGATCTTCTACTGCAAGCAGCGCGGGATCGACACCGAGAACGCGGTGTCGATGATCGTCAACGGCTTCTGCAAGGAGGTCTTCCGCGAGCTGCCGATGGAGTTCGCCGTAGAAGCCCAAAAACTGTTGGGCGTGAGTCTCGAAGGTAGTGTCGGATGAGCTTGAAATTCTCAATTCTGAATTTTGAATTCTCAATTCCCACCCACCCCCGCGGGAAGTGGGGAGGCCGGGTGACATTCAAAATTCAAAACTCAAAATTCAAAATTCAAGATCTCGACCTCTCGGAGCTGACATGCTGCAACTGAAAAACCTCCACGTCGCGATCGGCGGCAAAGAGATCCTCAAGGGCATCGACCTCAGCGTCGGGCCCGGAGAGGTCCACGCGATCATGGGCCCCAACGGCTCCGGCAAGAGCACGCTCCGGCAAGAGCACGCTCGCGAACGTGCTCGCGGGCCGCGAGGGCTACGAGGTCACGAGCGGGGAGATCCGCTACGCCGGCCGCGACCTCTTCGAGCTCGAGGCCGAGGAGCGCGCCCGCGAGGGCCTCTTCCTCGCCTTCCAGTACCCGGTCGAGATCCCCGGCGTGGCCAACAGCTACTTCCTGCGCACCGCGCTCAACGCGGTCCGCACCCACCGCGGCGAGGAGCCGATCGACGCCGTCGACTTCCTGGCCCTGGTGCGCGAGAAGGCGAAGCTCGTCAAGCTCGACGAGGGGCTCCTCAAGCGCTCCGTCAACGAGGGCTTCTCGGGCGGCGAGAAGAAGCGCAACGAGATCTTCCACATGGCGGTGCTCGAGCCGCGCCTCGCCATCCTCGACGAGACCGACTCCGGCCTCGACATCGACGCGCTGCGGATCGTCGCCGACGGCGTCAACACCCTGCGCGGGCCGGCGCGCTCCTTCGTCGTCATCACCCACTACCAGCGCCTGCTCAACTACATCGTCCCCGACTTCGTGCACGTGCTGATGGACGGGCGCATCGTCCGCTCCGGCGGCGGCGAGCTCGCCGAGCAGCTCGAGAGCCAGGGCTACGAGTGGCTCGAGACCGCGCCGGCGGCGGTGGGCGCATGAGCGGAGCCGAGGTGGCGACCGCCGGAACCCCCTTCGCCCGCGCCCTGGAGGCCGCCGCCGCGGCGCCGGCGCCGGCCGCGCTGCAGCGCCTGCGCTCCGCCGGCCGGGCGCGCTTCGCCGCAGCCGGCCTGCCGGACCGGCGGCAGGAGGCCTGGCGCTTCACCCGCCTCCGGGCGCTCGAAGGGCTCGATTTCGAGCCGCCGCCGGCCGCGATCCCGCGGATCGACGTCGACCGCTGGCGGCGGCCCGGCTCGCCGCTGCTCGTCTTCGTCGACGGCCGTTTCTCCCCGGAGCTCTCGAGCCCCGGCGAGCTCGCCGACGGCGTCGTGCTGACCAACCTGCCGCTGGCCGCCGCCACCGGCTCGGCGGTGGTCGAGGCCCACCTCGGCCGCCTCGCCGCGCTCGACCGGCACCCCTTCGCGGCGCTCGGAACCGCCCTGCTCGCGGACGGCGCCGTGCTCTGGGTCCCGGAGCGGACGGCCGTCGCAGCGCCGGTCCAGCTCCTCTTCCTGTCCACAGCATCACCCGCGCCGACGGTCTGCGCGCCGCGCCTCCTGGTGGTCGCCGACGCCGGCTCCCGGCTGAGCTTCGAGGAGCACCACGTCGGTTCCGGTCCGGCCGTGCTCGCCTGCCCGGTGAGCGAGATCGTGCTCGGGCCCGACGCTGCCGTCGAGCACGTGGTGGTGCAGGAGGTGTCCGAGGCGGCGAGCCTGGTGGCGCTGCGCCACGTCGAGCTCGCGGCGGGCTCCCGCTACAGCTCCCAGGCGATCTCCCTCGGCGGCGCCCTCGCCCGCACCGACATCGAGGTGGTGCTCGCGGGCGAGCGCGCCGAGGCGGCGCTCGACGGGCTCTCCCTGACCGACGGCGAGCAGCAGGCCGAGTCGCACGTGCTGGTGCGCCACGCCCGGCCCCACGGCTCGAGCACCCAGCTCTACAAGAGCGTCCTCGGCGGCGCCTCGCGCTCGGTCTTCAACGGCCGCATCGTCGTCGACCCCGGCGCCCAGAAGACCGACGCCAGGCAGTCCAACCGCAACCTCGTGCTGTCCGACGCGGCGGTCGCCAACTCCAACCCGCAGCTCGAGATCTTCGCCGACGACGTGCGCTGCACCCACGGCTCGACGGTCGGCCGCCTCGACGACGAGGCCCTGTTCTACCTGCGCTCGCGCGGCCTCGACCGGACGGAGGCGCAGGCGATGCTCGTCCGGGCCTTCGCCGGCGAGATCCTCGACCGCATCCGCGAGCCCGAGCCGCGCGAGCGGGTGGCCGCCCTGGTAGCCGGCAAGCTCGCGGCCCTGACGACGGCGGGAGGCGCGCCGTGAGCTCCGGCGCGGCGGCGACGGCCGCGGCCCGCCTCGACCTCGAGCGGGTGCGCGCCGAGTTTCCGGCCCTCCGCCAGGAGGTGCACGGGAGGCCGCTCGTCTACCTCGACAACGCCGCCACCACCCAGAAGCCGCGGGCGGTCATCGACGCGGTGCGCGGCTTCTACGAGCGCGACTGCGCCAACGTCCACCGCGGCGTGCACGTGCTGTCGCAGCGCGCGACGGTCGCCTTCGAGCAGGCCCGCACCGCCGTCAAGGCCCACCTCGGCGCGGCCGACAGCCGCGAGATCGTCTTCACCCGCGGCGCCACCGAGGCGGTCAACCTGGTGGCCGCGAGCTTCGTGCGGCCGCGGCTCGGACACGGCGACGAGGTGCTGGTCTCGCACATGGAGCACCACTCCAACATCGTCCCCTGGCAGCTGCTGTGCGCCGAGCGCGGCGCCACCCTCAAGGTCATCCCGATCGACGACCGCGGCGACATCATCCTCGAGGAGTACGAGAGGCTGCTCTCGGAGCGCACGAAGATCGTCGGCGTCGTCCACATCTCGAATGCCCTGGGCACCGTCAACCCGATCGCCGAGATGGTGGCGGCCGCGCACGCCCGCGGCGTGCCGGTGCTGGTCGACGGCGCCCAGGCGGTGCCCCACGCGGCGGTCGACGTCCGCGCCCTCGGCTGCGACTTCTACGTCTTCTCGGGCCACAAGGTCTACGGCCCCTCGGGCATCGGCGCCCTCTACGGCAGGCGCGAGCACCTCCTGGAGATGGTCCCCTACCAGGGCGGCGGCGACATGATCCTCTCGGTGAGCTTCGCCGGCACCACCTACCAGGAGCCGCCGCACCGCTTCGAGGCCGGCACGCCCAACATCGAAGGCGCCATCGGCCTCGCCGCGGCGCTCCGTTTTCTGCAGGGCCTCGGCCTCGAGGCCGTCGCCGCCCACGAGGCGGAGCTGCTGGCGGACGCCACCGCGGCGGTGCTCGAGATCCCCGGCGTGCGCCTGATCGGCAACGCCCGTCGGCGGGCCGCGGTCCTGTCCTTCGTCATGGACGGCATCCACCCGCACGACATCGGCACCATCCTCGACACCGAGGGCGTCGCGGTGCGGGCCGGCCACCACTGCGCCCAGCCGGTGATGGCGCGCTACGGCGTCTCCGCGACCGTGCGCGCCTCCTTCGGCGCCTACAACACGGCTGCCGAGATCGAGGCCCTGGTGCGCGGGCTGCACCGGGTCAGGGAGGTCATGGGCTGATGTCGGACCTGCGCGAGCTCTACCAGGAGCTGATCCTCGACCACACCAAGCGGCCGCGCAACTGCTACGTCATGAGCTGCGCCAACCGCACGGCCGACGGCCACAACCCGTTGTGCGGCGACACCGTCAAGGTCTACCTGCGCATCGAGGGCGGCGTCATCGAGGAGATCAGCTTCCAGGGCCACGGCTGTGCGATCTGCACCGCCTCCACCTCGCTCATGACCGAGGCCGTCAAGGGCAGGAGCGTGACCGAGGCGAGGGAGATCTTCGCCGGCTTCCACGACATGCTCACCGGCGTCGCCGCCGAGCAGGGCCTCGAGCTCGGCAAGCTGCAGGTCTTCGAGGGCGTGCGCGAGTACCCGGTGCGGGTCAAGTGCGCGACCCTGGCGTGGCACACCTTTTGAATTCCCACCCACCCCGGGGACCTTGGGAGGGCGGCCGGGAATTCAAAATTCAAAATTCAAAATTCAAAATCGAATCTGCGAGCACGCTGATGTCTGACCTCCGCGACGCCGTCATCGAGGTGCTGAAGACGGTCTACGACCCCGAGATCCCGGTCAACATCTGGGAGGTCGGGCTGATCTACGAGGTCGCCGTCGACGACGGCGCCAACGTCCGCATCCTCATGAACCTGGGACCCGCCCTGGGACCCGGAGATGATGAGCGAGGCGGCGAAGCTCGAGCTGGACATGTTCTGATAAATTTTGAATTCTCAATTTGGAATTTTGAATTTCGGGCCCGGCGCCCACACGGGAGTGATCTGAACGGGTGAAACACGCTGATAATCAGCCATTTCGACCGGGCGGTCTGTCACGGCGCAGCCCGTAGGGGCGAAGCCGGAAGCGAGCGGAGAAATCTGGGCGAGCCGTAAAACCGCCACCTCCTACAGTTGAGAACCAACACTGCTGCCGTGCGGAATTCAAAATTCAAAATTCAAAATTAACAATTGTTGCTCGCCGCTTCGGCGAGCAACTCGGTGAACGGACACGAGCCCGGCAGGTTCTGGCCGCCGTCGACGACGAGCACGGTGCCGGTGATGTAGGCGGCGAGCGGCGAGGCGAGGAAGACCGCCGCGGCCCCGATGTCCCCGACGGCGCCGAAGCGGCCGAGCGGGATCGCGGCCCGCAGGCGGTTGCGGAAGCTCTCGTCGTCGGGCGCGAGCCGTCGCATGCCCTCGGTGCCCTCGATCGGCCCCGGCGCCACCGAGTTGCAGCGGATGCCGTGGCGCCCCCACTCGAGGGCGAGGTTGCGCATCAGGTGGTCGACGCCGGCCTTGGCGGCGCCGACGTGGACCTGCAGCGGGTAGGGGATGAAGGCCTGGCCCGCGGAGAGGAAGAGGATGGTGCCGCGGGTCGCCTTGAGCTGCGCGAAGGCGGCGCGGCTGGCGTTGAAGGAGCCGAGGAGGTCGATGTCGACCACCGCCTTGAAGCCGCCGGCGGACAGGTCCTCGGCCGGGCAGGGAAAGTTGCCGGCGGCGCCGCAGACCAGATGGCGGACGGGCCCGAGGCTTTCCCGGGTCACCTCCATCGCCCGCGCCAGGGCGTCGTAGTCGCGCACGTCGGCGACCTCGGTCAGGACCTTCGCGCCGAGGCCCTCGAGCTCCCGCCGCGCGGTCGCGAGGCGCTCCGCGGAGCGGCCGCAGATCGCGAGGTCGGCGCCGAGCGCCGCGAAGCACGCGGCGATGCCGAGGTTGATGCCGCTGCCGCCGCCGGTGACGAACACCACCTGGCCGGCGAACAGGTCGCTGGGCAGGAACCGTCGCAGATCCATCTCGTGCACCTTTCACGAAGCCGGTGCGGCCCGTCCCTCTGAGACGCCCGCTTCAGGCCTTCTTCTTCTTCGTGCTCCTCTCGGAGCCGGATCGATGACCATCGCCCTCGCGCGCGAGCGCGCCCTCGAGCGCCTCGGCGACCGTGCGCAGGACCTTGAGCCGCGCGGAGCGCTTGCAGTTCGCCTCGACCAGGGTCCACGGCGCGTCGAGCGCCGAGGTCCGCTCCACCATCTCCTGGACCGCGCGCTCATAGAGCTCCCACTTCTCGCGGTTGCGCCAGTCCTCGTCGGTGATCTTCCAGCGCTTGTAGTCGATGCTCTGCCGCTCCTCGAAGCGGCGCAGCTGCTCCTCGGGCGTGACGTGGAGCCAGAACTTGACGAGCACGATCCCGAAGCCGGTCAGCTGCCGCTCGAACTGGTTGATCTCGGAGTAGGCGCGCCGCCACTCGAGCGGCGAGGCGAGGCCCTCGACCCGTTCCACGAGCACCCGGCCGTACCACGAGCGGTCGAAGATGGTGACCCGGCCGCTCCGCCGCAGCTGGCGCCAGAAGCGCCAGAGGTAGTGGTGCGCCGCCTCCTCGTCGTTCGGCGCCGCGATCGGGATCACCCGGTAGTCGCGGGCGTCGAGGGCGCGGGTGAGCCGCCGGATGGCGCCGCCCTTGCCGCTCGCGTCCCAGCCCTCGAACACGCACACCAGGGAGACGCCGCGCTCGCGGGCCTCGCGGAACAGGCTGTTGACCCGGCCCTGCTGCCGCGGCAGCTCCTCGGCGTACTCGTCCTTCGAGGCCGTCTGCCTCATGTCGAGGTCGGTGAGCACGTTGTGGCGCCGCGTCCCGTCGAGGATCGCCGCCGCCGCGTCGCCCGCGCGCTCGGCGGGGACCGCGCCATCGGGATCGGTTCGCCGCCGCAGCTTGCTCCCGTTCGGCGGGCGCACCGCGAGCCGGGCGCTGACCGCATCCCGGATCGCGGTCGCGACCGTCAGCGAGCGGTAGTGCGGGTCCATCCCCTCGACGATCTGCCACGGCGCCTGCGGGATCGAGGTCGCGCGGATGGTCTGCTCGGCGACCTCGATGAAGCGCTCGTACATCCGCCAGTGCTTCCAGTCGAGCTCGGTGATGCGCCAGCGCTGCAGCGGGTCCTTCTCGAGGGCCTTGAGGCGGCGCTTCTGCTGCGCCCGGCCGAGGTGCATCCAGAACTTGAGGATCAGGGCGCCGTCGTCGGCCAGCACCCGCTCGAAGCCCGCGCACTCGTCGAGCTGCGCCTCGTACTCGGCGGCGCTGCTCGCGCCGTAGACGTGGTCGAGGAAGGGGCGCGAGTACCAGGCGCTGAGGAAAAGGCCGAGCCGGCCCTTCGCCGGCACGTCGCGCCAGTAGCGCCAGAAGCGCGGCCGCTCGCGCTCCTCGTCGGAAGGCGGCTGGTAGGCCGAGGACTCGATCCAGCGCGGGTCCATCCACTCGTTCAGGAGGTTGATGGTCTCGCTCTTGCCGGCGCCGTTGACCCCTGAGAAGAGCACCAGCACCGGGAAGCCGGCGCTGCGCAGGCGCTGCTGCAGATCGACCAGCTCGACCCGCAGGCCGGGGATCACCGCCTCGAAGTCCTTCTTGGCCACCGCGCGCCCGAGCTCAGCGGTCTCGAACATGGAATGTCACCTCGGCTCTCGCTGACAGGATAACCGAGGAACTCCAGCGTCACCCCAGAGGACGCCTGCTCCTGTACCGACGGCGCGGTCCCTCCGCTGGAGAAGGCTGATGACGATCGTTGATTCGCAGAGCTCCTGGAGCCGGTGGGCTCGACACGAAAGCGGCGGTGGGCGCACGCGTCCCACCGCCGCTGCATCAGCGCGGTCAGCGGATCATTCGTTGGGCCAGGAGCCCCAGTTGCTGCAGTGGCCGCCGACGTCGGTGCCGGTGAGCTCCTGCTGGAGGCCCGAGTACGCGGCGTTCATGACGGCGAGCGGCGAGAAGTGCAGGCCGCCCGCGCCGGCGTCGCGGTAGATCTTGCCGAAGTGGGCCTGGCTGAGGCCGTGTCCGGTCTCGTGCAGCACCACCGTCTCGATGTCGAAGGTGTCGTTGTAGTAGATCTCGCGGAAGGCGACGTCGCTCTTCCCGTTACCGTCGATGTCGGTACCTGTGAAGACGAACGTGAACGTCACACCGAGGATGTATCCGCTGCCCCCGGGCGCGATGGAATCGAAGAACCCGGCTGGCAGCCACCCGGCATGGGTCAGGTCCGCCAGCCAACCCTGAAGCCCCCCGAAGCCCAGAAGATACTGCACATACCCGAAGTCGTATCCGTAGTCTGGAATCTCGACCAAGGGGATCGTCGAGCAGATGACCTCCTGCCAGCTGTCCATTGCCCGGTCGATCGCGGCGTTGACAGCGCCCGCAGCAACGTCGGAGGTCATGTCGATCTGGTCGGTCGTCCAGTAGATCTCGTTGACGCCGTAGCGCCGTGGGTCGCCAGGAACCCAGTCGCCCGAGAGCTGCTTGTTGCCGCGATTGTTGGCGTAGATGATCTGCCCGGCCTCGCCCCCCTCGCCGCTCGTGATGTACTCCGCGTAGGCGACCCGCACGTCCATTCCCATCGCGGCCAGGGTCTCGTTCATCTCGACCAGCATCGGGTGCGCCCCACCCCCACCATCAACAGACTCGTTCCCAGGCTCTTGCTCATGACTCCTCCTCGATTCGGTTGGTGCGGCAGTCGCCGCAGTTGACGATCGGGATCACGGACCGGTCCGGGTTCTTGAGTTGGCGATTCCATTAATGAGCATTTGAGCAATCTTGTCAAGCCAGTGTGCGGCACCACCAGCCGCGATCGCGCCTCGCGGCACCACGACGGATGCCACGAAGCCCTGCGAGCTGTGCTTCAATGCAGACCGATGTCCTCGTCGACCCATGAGCCGCGTCTCTACGGCCACCGCGGGGCCTCGGCCCGGCTGCCGGAGAACACCCTGCCCGCCTTCGCGCGGGCCCTCGCCGACGGCGCCAACGCCCTCGAGCTCGACCTCCAGCGCACGGCCGACGGCCACTTCGTGGTCGCCCACGACCCCGACGGGCGGCGCACGGCCGGGACCCCCGAGCGCATCTGGGAGCTCGGCCTGGCGCGGGTCAAGGCGTGGCGGCTGGGGCCCGACGGCGGCGCGACCGTGCCGACCCTCGCCGAAGTGCTCGAAGCATTTCCCGGCGTCCCCATGAGCATCGACCTCAAGCCGGACGCGCCGGAGCACGTGCCCGAGCTGCTCGAGCACCTGACCCGGCACGGGGCCGAGGCCACCACGACGTTGGCGAGCTTCAGCGCCCGGGTCGTGCGCCGCATCCGCCGCCTCGGCTACCCCGGCCCGACCGCGCTCACCCGCCCCGAGGTCGCCCTGCTGCGCTTCCTGCCCGCGGCCCTCGCCCGCCGCCACCTCGGCGGCCAGGCGGCGCAGGTGCCGCTGCGCTCGGGGCCGATCCGCCTCGACGCCCCCGCCTTCCTCGCCCGCTGCCGCCGCCTCGGCCTGCGCGCCGACTTCTGGGTGGTCAACGACCCGGCGCAGGCCCGCGCCCTGCTCGAGGCCGGCGCGACCGGGGTGATGAGCGACGACCCCGCCGCCATCGCCCCGATCTTCCTGGAGCGACAGGAGTTCGAGCGGGTCAACGGCCGACTCTGAGAGCCGAACCACAGAGACACGGAGAGCACAGAGCGACACAGAGGACTCTCTCTGTGCAGTTCTCCGTGCTCTCTGTGCCTCCGTGGTGCGCGCGCCGGCCGGCGGGTTTCAGGGCAAAGCGGGCGGAAATTCGAAATCCGAAATCCGAAATCGACCGTTACCATGGACGCATGACTCGAAGCGAGAACCCCCAGGGCGAGACAAATCCCGACGCCGGCCTCTGGCAGGGCCGTTCGGTGGCGCGGGTCGCCACGAGTCCTGACGGCATGACGGTGCTGGTCGGCCGCACCGCGCGCGACAACGACGTGCTGTCGATCAAGCTCGCGGCGCCGCGCGACTTCTGGTTCCACGTCGCCGGCGAGTCCGGCTCGCACGTGGTCGTCCGCAACCCCGACAACCTCGACGCCCTGCCGCGCGAGAGCAAACGCTTCGCGGCCGGGCTCGCCGCAGGCTACTCCAAGGCCCGCCGCGGCGGCCGGGTCGCGGTCCACATGGCTCGCGCGGGAGATGTTTCGAAGCGCCGGGGCTCCCCGGCGGGCACCGTCGAGCTGCGGCGCTTCGAGACCGTGCACGCGAGCCCTCTGCGCCTCGACGACGGGGAGGGTGGGGACCCGTGAAGGCCTACGGCGCGCAGAGCATGGTCGAGCCGCTGCGCCGGGTGCTCGTGCGGCGCCCCGACGCGGCCTTCGGCGCGGCCGACCCCGCGCGCTGGCACTATGCTTCGCGCCCGGATCTCGAGGTGGCGCTGGCCGAGCACGACGCCCTGACGGCCCTGCTGCGCGGGGCCGGCTGCGAGGTGCTCTTCCACGAGGCCCCGCTCCCCGACCACGCCGACGCCATCTTCACCCACGACCCGGCGATCGTCACCGACGCCGGTGCAGTCGTGCTGCGGATGGGCAAGGCGGAGCGCCGCGGCGAGGAGGCGGCGATCGCCGCCACCCTGGCGGCGGCCGGGGTGCCGGTCCTGGCCGAGCTCGGCGGCGCGGCCACCGCCGAGGGCGGCGACCTGCTGTGGCTCGACCACGACACCCTGGCGGTGGGCCGGGGCTACCGCACCAACGCCGAGGGCTTCCGCCAGCTCGCCGCCGCCCTGCGTCCGCTCGGGGTCGCGGCCGTCGAGGTCCAGCTCCCGCACGGCGACGGACCGGCCTCCTGCCTCCACCTCATGTCGCTGATCTCGATGCTCGACGACGACCTCGCGGTCGCCTACCCGCCGCTGCTGCCGGTGCCCTTCATGGAGCTGCTGGCGCACCGCGGCATCGAGCTCGTGGAGGTGCCGGCCGAGGAGCTCCCGACCATGGGCCCCAACGTGCTCGCGCTCGCGCCACGGCGCGGCCTCGCCCTCGCGGGCAGCCCGGTGACGAGGCAGCGCCTGGAGGCGGCTGGCTGCGAGGTCCTGACCTATCGCGGCCGCGAGATCTCGCTCAAGGCCGAGGGCGGCCCCACCTGTCTGACGCGCCCGATCCTGCGCTCGCCGTTCTGAGCCCGCCGCGGTCGCGAATGCGGCCCCGGGCCGGGCGGGTTCGGGCTCAGCGCGCCGGCCCGCGGCGGTGGGTGATGATCGAGCCCATCTCGACCACCAGCTTGTGGTGCCGCTCGAAGGCGTCGCCGACGTGGCGCTCGCGCTCCTTCGCGTGCTCCTGCGCCACCTGGGTGGAGTCCTCGGGGGTCAGCGTCCTCCAGGCCATCCGTCGAGAAGGTGGTCCCCGATGCGGATGTGGTGCCGCTGGAGCGAGCCGAATGCGGTCATCTTCTCGAGCGGGTCGGCAGTCGTTGTCGGGTCCCGGGCGGCGTCACCCTCGAGCGAGCGGCTGATGCCGTTGAGCAGTTCGCGCCCGCCCAGCAACCGCCTGATCATGTTCTCCTTCACCGGCGCAAATTCTCAGCCTCATAGTTGGGCCTCGGTATGTTCAAGGATTTCGAAACCAGCCCCGCTCCCTCCCGACGTGGAGCCGCATCAAGCCCGTGCCGACGATCACCCTCCCGGAACCACGACGCCCCCTGGCGTCCCGAGGAGCGGGAGATGCGTTCCGAATCCCTGAGCGGCACGACACGGGTCCGCGTCCGGCGAAGCGGCGGGTGCCGCGCCTGCGACGACGTTCGTCAGCGGCGCTGCCGCGAGCGTGACCCCCACACGCTTGAGAAACGCCCGTCGAGATTCTCTGCCGACCCTGGCTTCACCGATTCTGCTGATGGGCGCCTCCTGTTCGAAGGCCTCAGTACCCGTCCTCGCAGTAGGTGTCCTCGCCCGGCGGAATCTCGGTCTCGAGCGCCAGCTGGTCCCGCGACGTGGCGTACTTCGGGTCCTTCATGTCGGGGAAGAACCTGACCGGCGGCGAGAAGCCGAAGTCTTCGACCACGGCCCGTAGCTGCTGGATCTCGTCGAGCTGATTCCCGGTGGGTGATTCCTCCGGCGGGAACACGCGGATCACCATGAGGTCGAACGACCAGGTGATGTTCTTGTTCACCGGGTCCCAGACCTTGTCCCAGGTGATGTCCGGGACGTGCTCGCGGACGCTTCTGAGGGCGCATGCCACAGTGTCGTCGGCCACCGGGAAGTGGGTGGCCACCGTCAGGCGCGGCCGTGGCTCGATCTGGCTCAGGATGTGGCCGAAAGCGCCCTGCGGCGTGTGCGAGCTCGCCTGGACCTTCGCCATGTCGTCCACGTAGGCGTTCCAGATCGGCCCGACCCCGGGCTCGCTCAGCCCCATGTTCTTCATCGCCCACACCTCGGGCGGCGGCACCATCTCGTGGATGAACACGTCGACGCCCGCCCCCCCGTTCTTGGCCTGCTCGATGCAGTGGGTCTCGGGCCGGGTGTCGCTGGTGTAGATCATCGACAGCACCGTGCCGTCCGGCCGCGTCCACTCCAGCTTGTAGCCGATGGAGCCCTTGCGGCAGTGGATCACCGGGAAGTGGGTGATCTTCACCCCGGTCGCCTGGTTGTGGTAGGCGACGTTGTCGCCGGGCACCGCGCCGTACCTGGTCCAATCGAGCTCGATCGGGACCAGGGCGAAGCCGTCGTCCGCCGGGTCGTCGCCGACGGGGACCGGCTTGCACGGCAGGCCCCAGCTCTCCTGCGTGGGCCGGGGATAGTCCTCGTACGCCGTCGGCTGGAAGCTGAAGCTCTCCGAGTGCCAGCGCATGGCCTCGCGCAGGTTCTTGCAGAAGGCCTTGGTGCCGTCGTCGTAAAGGCGTCGCGGGGGCCGCGGGCTCTTCACCCCGGAAGGGCCCGGGCCAAAGACGTAGAGCGGCGACTTACGGTCGGCCGACGGCCCGAAGCAGTAGATGTGGCTGAGATCGCTCATGTGGTCGCCGTGCAGGTGGGCGAGGAAGACCTTGTCCATGCGCCAGAAGTTGATCTTCGCGGCGCAGTAGTTGGAGCTCACCCCGGCGCCGCAGTCGAACACGAACTGGTCGAGCGGGAGGCTCTTGGCCTCGTCCCATCCCACCTCGACGAAGACGCTCATCTCCTGCTGCGCCCGGCGGGGCATCGGGATTGCGGAGCCCAGGAAGGTGATCCGCATCTCGTTCGGCTCGAGCTTGGTACCCGCGATGCCATCGACTCCCCCGGGAACATCGAAACCTGTTAGCGCCGCCTCGACGCGAACCGGGTGGGCATTCCGCCACCACGGCTCGATCGGGTCCAGGTTGTTGAAGTACCCGTACGCATCGACTTTGTCTCCATCCACATAGTCCGGGTAGCACGATCCAAGCTCTATGCACTCCGCGTCAGCCTTGCCCGCTCCGGCGCCGACAAGCACGCTGCCGATGGCCAGTGTGCCGAGCGCCGCCCCCGAGCCTTTCAGGACATCTCGGCGTGTCAGTTTTTCCTTTTCCGAATCTTTCCCATGGTTCGCCATCTCGATGCCTCCCTCCGGCGCCTCAGTCGCACCTTCGCGTTCGTTTCG
>JALOKS010000210.1 GCA_025456385.1 Thermoanaerobaculales bacterium
TCGGGCTCGCGCTCGCGGCGGCCGAGCCAGATCAACAGCTCGCCGGCGTCGGCGTGGGCCGAGAGCCCGCTGACCCTGGCGATGCGGGCCTTCACCGCCACCCACTGGCCGTGGATCTTGACCTCGCTGTCGCCGTCCACCAGGCGCCGGCCCTTGGTGCCCACCGCCTGGTAGCCGACGAAGAGCACCGTGTTGCGCGCCTCCGGCAGGCGCAGCTTGAGGTGGTGGAGGATCCGACCGCCGGTCGCCATGCCGGAGGCCGAGATGATGATCGCCGGGCCGTCGAGGGCGTTGAGCTTGCGCGACTCCGCCGAGCTCGGCGTGACCTGGAGGTTGGCGGGGAAGATCGGGTTCTCCTGCTCGGCGAGGAACTGCCGCATCTCGGGGTCGTGCTCGCTGTGGAAGCGGGTGTAGAGCGCGGTCGCCTCGATGCCCATCGGGCTGTCGAGGAAGATCGGGATCTCCGGCAGCTCGCCGTCGACCATCAGCTCGCGCAGCAGGTAGAGGATCTCCTGGGTGCGGTCGATGGCGAAGGCGGGGATCAGGATCACCCCGCCGCGCGCGATGCCGGCCCGGATCTCGTCGGCGAGCAGGTGGCGGGGCTCGTCGCTGCCGTGGAAGCGGTCGCCGTAGGTCGACTCGAGGAGGAGCACGTCCGAGCCGGGGTAGGAGCTCGGCTCGCGCAGGATCGGCACCCCGTAGCGGCCGACGTCGCCGGAGAAGAAGACCGTCTTGCGGCCGCCGTCCGCGACCTTGGTCTCGAGCTCGACGGCGGCGGCGCCGAGGATGTGGCCCTGGCGGTGGAATCTGAAGCGCACTCCGGGGTGGAGCTCCCGCCACTGGTCGAAAGGCACCGGCTCGAGGAGCCTGAGCGCCGCCCGCGCGTCGGCCATGCGGAACAGCGGCAGCGCCGGGCGGTGCTTGGAGTAGCCCTCCTTGTTGGCGTACCGCGCCTCCTCCTCGTTGATGTGGGCCGCGTCCGGCAGCAGCACGCCGAGCAGCGCCCGGGTCGGCGGCGTGCAGTAGACGGGTCCAGAGAAGCCGTGGCGGCAGAGCCGCGGCAGGTAGCCGGAGTGGTCGATGTGGGCGTGGGTGAGGACCACCGCCGAGATCGCGTGCGCCGGATGCGGCAGCCGCTGCCAGTTGAGGCGCCGGTGCTCGGCGGGGCCCTGGAAGAGGCCGCAGTCGACGAGCGCCGCGACGCGCTTCCACTCGAGCAGGTACTTCGAGCCGGTGACGCAGCGCCCGGCGCCGAGGACGGTGATCTTCATCGGGCCTCCGCCGGCGATCCTATCGCAACTCGGCCGCCCGCGCCTGCCGGCGCGGGCCGCCGAGTTGCAACTGGACGACCGCGCCCGCTCCTCGTAGAATGGATCCGTTCTCTACGGGAGGTCGAGATGGTAGACAGGAAGAAGAGCGTCGACGAAGCCATCGACGAGGTGGCGGGGGAGACCTCCGCGGGGCTGGGCGGCGTCAAGGAGTCGCTGGCCAGGGCGCAGCAGTCGGTGGACAGCGCCCGGGCGGTGATCCAGGACGGTCAAGGCAAGGCCCGCGACAAGGGGCAGACCGCCGCCGAGCGCGCCAAGGTGTACCTCGAGGACGCCAAGCTCGCCCTCGCCGAGGCGCGGGACAAGATCGGCGCCCTCGCCGCGAGCGCGCGCGAGCAGGCCGAGATTCTGTACGCCAACGTCAAGGAGCAGTACGAGGCGCTTATGGCCAAAGTGAAGGAACTCTACGGGCAGGCGAAGAAGAAGATCTCCGAGATGGACCTCAAGGGCAAGGGCGACGAGATCGTGGAGTACGTCCGCATGAACCCCGGCAAGGCGATCCTGATCGCCGTCGCCGTCGGTTTCGTGATCGGCTACGCCACCCGGCCCCGCGACTGACCCGGGAGTCGATCATGGATCACCGGCTGGCCGACGACTTCGACGAGGCCGACCTGGACGACGAGCGCGATCTGACGGCCGACGAGAGCAGCGTCCGCCGATTGGACGCCGACTCGATCCTCGACACCCTGGTGCCGCACTCGATCGACTGGCGCGAGACCGTGCGCCGCCACCCCGTGGGCTCGGTGGCCTGCGTCGCCCTGGTCGGGTACCTGGTGGGCCGCACCAAGGGCGCGTCGATCGTCGCGGGCATCACGGCGGGCCTCTCCGCCGGCATCATGCGCCAGCTGTCCGATGTCTTCGAGGGCGACTTCTTCGACTTCTGAGAGCTGGTGACGGCCCCGGCTCGGCGGAACCCGTGCAGCGACCCCGTTTCCCCGCGGGCGCGATGACCCTCGGTCGGAGCTTCCTGCTGTGGCTCCTCGGGGTGCTGGTCCTGACCCTGATCCTGGTCAGCGCCCTGGTGCTGTGGCACGAAGAGCAGATCCTCGAGGCCGAGCTGGCGGCCCGCGCCGAGCTCATCGCCGAGATCGTCGGCGCCTCGGTCCTCGGCGGAGGAGCGCCGGCGGAGGGCTCGCTGGGTGAGGCCCGCGATCTGCGCGCGGCCGAGGTCCGGGACCAGCGCGGCACCGTCCTCTGGCGCTTCGGCCCGTTGCCCGGCGAGGCCGCGGTCGTCGACCCGGAGCTCATGCGGGTCGAGCGCCGCGTCCTCGTCGCCGGCACCGCCGCGGCCGGCCGCCCGGCGGTCGAGGTCGTGGTGCTGGTGTCGCGGGCCCGCGTCCGCGCCCACCTCGCCGCCGCCGCGGTGCGGCTGCTCGCCGGCCTCGGGCTGGCGCTGGCGATCGCCCTCGTCGTCGGCCTGGCCCTGGTCGGCCGCGTGGTCGGTCCGCTGCAGGAGCTCGCGGCCTGGGCGCGCGGCTTCGACCCCGCACGGCCGTCCGAGCCCCCTCTGGCGGGCGGCTCGCCCGCCGAGGTGGGGGAGCTCACGCGCACCTTCCAGGACCTGGCGCGACGGCTCGCCGAGCAGCGGCAGTCGCTGGCGGCGAGCGAGCGCCGCTTCCGCGAGCTGTTCGCCGCCTCGCCGACACCCCTGATCCGCCTCGACCGCGAGCTCGCGATCCGCGAGGCCAACCCGGCTGCCGAGCCCTACCTGGCGGGCGGCGCGAGCCGCGCCGCCGGGCGGCCGCTGACCGGCTACCTTGAGGACGCCGGCGCCGAGGCGCTGGCCGCGGCCCTCGCCGGGCTCGGCGAGGGCGGCGAGGACACCGTCGAGACCGCCTGGCGCCTCGCCGACGGCGCGTCCGCCGAGGTCGAGCTGCGGCTCGCCGACGTCAGCGCGGGCGAGGCGCGGAGCTGGCTGCTCGCGATCCACGACCAGACCGAGCGCGTGCGGCGCATGGGCGAGCGCTGGCGGCGGACCTTCGACGCCATGGTCGACGGCGTCGCCCTGGTCGACTGTGATGGCCGCATCGCCCTCGCCAACCGCGCCCTCGAGCCGCACGCGGCGGCGGTCGGCTCCGGGCTCGCGGCGCAGCTCGCCGGCGACCTCACGCAGCGCTGGCGCGTCGACAGCCTCGGGCGGCTGCTGGAGTGCGCGCTGGCGCGCCCGGAGGGCCTCGGCCACGCCATCCTCGTGGTCCGCGACATCACCGAGGCAGCGGACGCCGAGGAGCGGCTGCGCGCGGCCGAGAAGCTGCAGGCGGTGGGCACCCTGGCCGCGGGCGTCGCGCACGACTTCAACAACCTGCTGGCCGCGATCCTGCTCCACGCGCGGCTCCTCGAGCGCCAGCCGCAGGCGGCGGCGGAGGCCGCCGCCGCCATCCGCGCCCTCGCCGAGGAGGGGTCGGAGGTCGTGCGCGAGCTCCTCTACCTCGCGCGCCGCGAGGGGGTGCCGCCGACGACCCTCGATCTCGCCCGGCTGGTCGCGCAGCAGGAGGGGGTGCTCCGCCACCTGCTGCCGGCCGGCGTGGCGCTCGCGCTCGAGCTCGAGCCGGAGCCGGTGCCGGTGGTCGGCGACCCGGTCGGCCTGCGGCGCCTGCTCCTCAACCTGGTGCTCAACGCCCGCGACGCCCTGAGCGAGCGCGGCGGCGTGGTGGCGGTGCGGGTCGAGCACGCCGCCGGGCGCGCCGTGCTCGAGGTCGCCGACGACGGCCCGGGCATCCCGGCCGAGGTCCAGGAGCGCCTGTTCGAGCCCTTCTTCACCCTCCGCCGCCAGGGCCGCGGCTCGGGCCTCGGCCTGGCGGTGGTGCACAGCATCGTCACCGCCCACGGCGGAGAGGTCGACGTGCGCTCCCGCGAGGGCGAGGGCACCCGCTTCGTGGTCCGTCTGCCGCTCGGCGAGAGGGCGCGGCTCGGCGGCGCGGCGGGCCCGGGCGACGAGGCCGGAGCGGCGGCGCGGCTGCTCCTGGTCGAGCCCGACGGGCGCGCCGCGGCGCGCGCCATCGAGGCCCTGGCCGGCGCCGGGCTCGAGCTGCGGCACGCGCCGAGCCTCGAGGCCGCGGCGGCGATCGCCGAGAACTGGCGGGCGGACGCCGTGGCGCTGGCCGGCGATGCGGCGCCGCGCGGGCCCGGCGGCAGCCTGCGCGGGCTCGCGCTGCCGGTGATCCCGAGCGCCGAGCCGGCCGCGATCCTGGCGGCTCTCCGCGACCTCGGGATCCTCGCGCGCGACTGAAAATCGGCTGTCTCATCCCGAGCTGCATGACGCGGCAGCTGCCTTGCCGCCGGCCTCGCCCCGCGCCGTATCCGTGCCCGTGCCCGAATGCAGGTCCAGCGACAGCGACAGAGGCCAGCGTCGGGCATCAGGGGCAGAGGGGCAGAGGAGCAGAGGAGCAGAGGAGCAGAGGGGCATCAGGGGTGGAGGGGCTCGAAAATTCGAAATTCGAAATTCGAAATTCGAAATCCTGAGTCTAATGACCGATCTGTGGGAGGAAATCCGGCGCGCTTAAGCTTGCGACCCTTCTGCTAAGCTTCGCCCATGGACCTCGCCGGAGGGCGGACGAAGCGGCTGCTGCCGTGGGTGCTGCTGGTCGCGCTGTCGCTCGCGCTGCACCTGTGGCTGCTCGGCGAGCGCTCCTTCCACCACGACGAGTCGATCCACGCCCAGACCTCGTACCAGCTCCTGCAGACCGGCGCCTACCGCTACGACCCGACCTACCACGGCCCGCTGC
Organism: Thermoanaerobaculales bacterium; assembly: GCA_025456385.1. Lineage (GTDB taxonomy): Bacteria > Acidobacteriota > Thermoanaerobaculia > Thermoanaerobaculales > Sulfomarinibacteraceae > Sulfomarinibacter. The sequence goes on from JALOKS010000210.1 coordinate 5,054, forward strand.
TCTACTA
>JALOKS010000211.1 GCA_025456385.1 Thermoanaerobaculales bacterium
CGATGAAGAGGGCCGCGAGGCCGAGCGGCAGCGGGTGCAGGAGCCTGCGAAGGCTCACGGTGCTCCGTCGGGCTCGAGCGCGGCGAGGAAGGCGTCGAGCCGGTAGCCGGCGGCCCCCGCCGCCGCGGCCAGCCCGTCGAGGGTCCGCGCCGCGCGCCCGATCGCCGCCGGCGCCTCGTCCGGGCTCCGGCTCACGATCGCCACCGCGGCGGCCGCGAGCAGGCAGCGGCCGAGCTCCGCGAAGGCCTCGCAGTTGAACCAGCGCACCCCGTCGTAGCGGTTGACCGCGAGGAAGCGCTGGCCTACGGGGTCGAGCATGAGCGCGGTCAGCAGGCCCGGGCGGGGGCCGGCGACGGTCCCCAGTCCGGGCAGCCACGGTTCAGCGACGAGCATCAGCTCGACCGCAGCCGCCGCCCGCCGGCCCTGCTCCGGCGAGCCGCCGACGGCGGCCACCGCCTCGGCGAGCGCCGCGCCGAGGCGCCACTCCCGGAACCGCTCGCGCGCGAGGCCGGGGGAGCCGCCCAGGCGCCGCGCCGTGATCCAGCTCAGCAGGCCGGCCCAGTGCAGCGGCTCGGCCAGGGCCCCCGCCAGGGCGGTCGCGGTCGCTGCGTCGATGGCTTCCCGGCGGGCGCCTTCCTCGTCGAGGGAGCTCGCGAGCGCGCAGGCGGCCTCGAGCTCGCCGAGGAGCTCGCGCTCGAGCGCGGCCGGGGCGAGATCGGGCCCGAGCGCGCAAGCGTTCGCCGCCAGCAGCCCGAGCTCGACACAGGCCCGCTCGCCGAGGGTGGCGATCGCCCCCTGCCTTCGGCCGGGGGTGGCGAGGTCGAAGAGCACCGGCGTCTGCAGCAGGCGCCGCAGGGGGTCGAGGAGCGGCGCCAGGCGCCGCAGCGCGAGCGCCTCGTCGACGCTCGCCACCCCGGCCCCCCCGAGCTCCGCCGCGAGCGCGGCCCACGGGTGCTCGGCGTCGTCGCCAACCTCGCGCAGGCCGGTGAAGCAGTGCAGCCGGTAGGCGCCCAGCTCGAGCCACAGACCCTGCTCGCGCAGCTCCGCGCAGGAGCGCAGGTGCTCGAGACCGGAGGCGGCGTCCCTGAGCACCAACCAGCGGCCCGGCTCCCCGGACAACCGCAAGCCGTCCCCGAGACTGAAACGCTCCAGGCTGCGCTCGCCGCCGCCGGCCCTCGCCACCACCCCGGTCGAGGTGCGGATGCGGCCGCGGGTGTCGCCGTAGCGGTTGTGGAAGACGACCAGGCTGCGCTCGCCGGCGCTCTCGTTGGAGTAGGCGAAGACGTTCTCGTCGACACCCCCGTCCCCGGTCTCGAAGTCGTAGAGCAGGAAGCGGTCGACCTCGGCGAAGGCCGCCCGCCGCCGCAGCAGCGGGAAGAGCTGCCGCTCGTGGCGCCGGACGAGCTCCTCGTCGGGCCGCTCCTCCCAGCGCGGACGGCTGAACTCCATGCCGTACTTTTCGGCCAGGCCCTCGACCTGGCCGTGGCCGAACATGGGCAGGCCGGGCATGGTGGCCATCAGGGTCGCGACGCCGAAGTACTTGTCGCCGGTCCCGAACTGGTCGACCGCCGTCCGCTCGTCCGGGTTCGACATGAAGTTGACGTAGCGCTTGAGGATCTGGGGGTCGAACTCGAGGGTCGAGCGGATGAGCAGCCGGTACTCGGCGTTGCGCTCGTCGCGCAGCATGTTCATGAAGGCCGAGTTGTAGACCCGGTGCATGCCGAGGGTGCGCACGAAGTAGCCCTCGAGCAGCCAGAAGGCCTCGGCGAGCAGCAGGGTGTCAGGCGCCTCGGCGGCCACCCGGTCCACCACCTCGCGCCAGAACTCGTGCGGCATGACGGCGTCGAAATCGCGCTTCGACATGCCGAACTCGGCCCGCGAGGGCACCGCGCCGGCGGCGCCCGGCTCCGGGAACCACAGCCGGTGGTAGTGCTGTCGGGTCAGGGTCATGGCGGCGTCGAAACGGATGATCGGCGAGCGCCGCGCCACGGCGAGAATGGTGCGGATCACCGCTTCCCGCACCTCGGGCCTGGTGTAGTCGAGCTGCGCGGTGTCGTTCCACGGCATCGAGGTGCCGTCGTTGCCGTGGTAGATGAAGCGCTCGGCGCCGGTGTGGCGGTCGTGGCGCCTGAAGACCACCGCCGCGTCGCTGCGCCGCCAGTAGCCGTCCTCGATGAAGATCCCGACCCGATCGTCCGCCGAGAGGTCGGGCCCCGAGAAGGAGTAGGCCGGGTAGGGCGGCCGGTCGACGCCCAGGAACCAGTCGGGGTGCTGGATCACCCAGCGCCCGTCGATGCCGACGTGGTTGGGGACCATGTCGGTCGAGAGGCGGATGCCGTGCCGCCAGGCGCGGGCCTTGAGGTCGTCGAAGGCGGCCTCGCCGCCGAGGGCGGCCGCGATGCGGTAGTCGTCGAGCGAGTAGGCCGAGGCCTCCGCCTCGTGGTCGCCCATGAGCTGCTTGATGCGGGCCGAGGCCCGGCTGCGCTCCCAGACGCCGATCAGCCACAGGCCGGTGATGCCCCAGCGGGCGAGCCGCGCGAGCTCCTCCTCCGGAATCGCGTCCAGAGTGGCGATCTCGCGGCCGTGGGCGTGGCTCAGCTGCGCGAGCCAGACGCGGGCGTTCTTGGCCAGCAGCACGACGCGGGGCATCCAGTCGCGGTCCGGCGAGTAGTTCTCGGCGGCGGGGTCGAGGCCGCTGTAGTCGGGCGGCTCGACCAGGCCCGGCGCGGCGGGGAAGAAGACCCGCGACTCCTCGGTCAGGAAGTCGAGGCCCCCGAGGACCCGGTGCAGGTCGGGGCCGAGGAGCTCGGCCCAGCGGCCGCGGATGAAGGCGAGCTGACCCTCGAGCGAGTCCGGCGCGGCGCGCATCGGCGCCAGCAGGAGGTCGAGCAGGGTCTCGCCCTCGCCCTCGCCGGCGGGCGCGCGCCCGAGCTCGGCCTCCACCACCGCCATGGTCTGCCGGTAGGCCGTGGCCCGGGCGAGCTCGCCGTCGTCGAAGAGCTCGTGAAACTCGGCGAAGGCCGGGTTGCGGTTGGCGAGCCACAGCAGGACCAGCTCCTCGAGAGCGACCTCGCGGTGGGGGACCTCGCCTGTGGCGCCCTCGAGGTAGGCGTCGCGGTCGAGATCGCCGCGGTAGACCGCGGCCGGCGGGAACTCGGCGACGAAGGTGCGCAGGAGCTCGGCGGTCGGCTCGGCGCCGAGCGACTCGCCGAGGCGCTCGAGGGCGTCGGCCCACAGCCGCGGGGCGCGCTCGCGCCGGTAGCGCGCGATCACCAGGTGCAGGGCCTCGTCGATGAGCCCGAGGGCGTAGAGCCGGCTCGCGCGCACCGCGCGCTCCGGGAAGCGCGTCAGGTCGCGGGTGCGGTTGAGGCGGTAGGCGAGCTCGCGGGCCGCCCTGAAGTCGGCGAAGACCACGTTGCCCGAGGTCGAGAACAGGCTGTCCGGCAGCTCGCAGGCGTCACGACGACATCATACAGAAGACGAATCATTTCGAATTTCGAATTTCGAATTTCGAATTTTTCCGATCCATCACCCCTCACCGCGATTGATTGCTGTCCCTCATCGTGCCACGTCGCCGGCAAGCCAATCCAGTCGGCCGTCGGAAGAAAGGTCCCTGGGCGGGTGGTCGGGCAATTCGAAATTCGAAATTCGAAATTCGAAATCGAACTCTCGATCAGCCGCTGCCGCCCACCCGAATCTCGAAGGTGAGCGGACAATGATCGGAGACATCCCAGAAGGTCCCGTCCTCCTGACCCGGCCGCGACACGAGCTCCGCACAGCCGGCGCGCGCGCAGTGCAGCCACGCCGACACCGGGCCGGCGGCGGCCAGGGCCGGGCCGCCCAGGAGCACGTGGTCGAGCAGCGAGGGCTGCTGCACCCCGTCGCGGCCGCCGCCTCCCTCCCAGTACTGGCTGCAGCCGGCGCCGGCGAGCCGATCGAGGCCCGCCCGGCCGAGGATCGCGTCGAGGGACTGCAGCTCGCCCGCGACGCCGCCGCGCGGCGAGCCCGCGGTGTTGAGGTCGCCGAGGACGACGAAGCTCGACTCGCCTCGGGCCGCGCCGCGCGCCTCCAGCCAGTCGGCGAGCGCCCGGTTCTGGCGCCGGCGCGCGCCGAAGCCGTCGCGGCCGGACTCGAGGTGGACGGTCACGACCGTGAGCTCGAGGCCGCCGCCCGCGCGGCTGCGGAAGCCGGCCGCGAGGCCGGGCCGCATGCCTTCGGCGAGCACCAGCTCGGTGAGCTCGAAGGGCCCGTCGACGAGCTCGAGGACGCTGTCATCCCAGGCCAGGGCGAGGTGCTGCCCGAAGCGACCGCCGGCAGCCGAGAAGACCGCCCGCATCGGCCGCGGCGCGCAGGCGCGGCGCAGGATGGGCGGCAGGCGCCGGGTGTCGCAGACCTCCTGCAGGGCGAGCAGGTCGGCGTCGAGCCCGCCGAGCGCGGTCTCGAGGTCGCAGATGTTGGTGCGGCGCAGGTAGCCGAGGTCGGGCTCCTGCGGCCGCTCGTCGAGCGGGAAGTTGCGCAGGTTCCAGCTCGCGACCCGCAGCTCGTCGCGAGCGGCGGGCGCCGGCAGCTCGGCGGCGGTGACGCCGGGTCCGGCGAAGCCCGCGCACCGCAGCCGCCCGCGCAGGGAGACCGCGAGCAGGCTGACGGCCAGCATCGCCGCCACGAATCCCGCCACCACCAGCTTCGAGGCACGAGCCATCGCGGGGAGTGTCTCCCGGCCGGGCGGCCAGGGCAAGCACGCCGCGGCGTCCGGCCGGGCTCGCGGGGCCGGGCACCGGACAGCAATCGCGAGCTGATCTCAGTACGTCTCTCGTTGTGAGACTGTCTCTCCCTTCGAAACCAGTCGACAGGAGCCGCTGTCAGGCAAATTCCAATATCTGAAGAGATATAACTACATCGTCAATTACAGTTTTATTCAATTGAGTTGACATGCAATCGAGAATGATTCATCCTCCGGCCTACATGAACCTGTCATGGCATCGTCACGCACCGTCGGCGGAGATCGGCAGATTCTCCTCCGTCCAGGTGCGTGGCCGGCGCGCCGGGTGCGCGACGGCCCCGCTGCGAAGCACCCTTCGGGAGGGAAACTCCATGCACCAGCCGAAGAGGGTCCTGATCCTGGCGGTCGTGCTCTTAGCAGCTGCGGCGCAGGTCACGGCGCAGGGCTGGGGCGGCAGCATCGGCGCCGCCTACCTGTGGCAGAGCGTCGACGGCAACCCGGACAGCTTCGCGAGCCAGTACAACCTCGGTGAGGGGCTCGAGCTCGAGAGCCTCGACCTCGACTACCGGGGGGAAGGCGCGGTCGACACCTTCAGCCTCGAGGCCTGGGGCTTCGGCAACGCCAGCCCGGCCGCGGCCGCGCGCTTTCGGCTCGAGCTCGGCGCCGGCATAGGCGTGACCGCGGACTACGACCACCGCGAGTCCTTCTTCAAGCTCGCCGGCGGCGACTGGTTGCAGACCGCGGAGGACTGGGAGCTCGACCGCTTCCGCGCCGCCGTGACGCTCGATGCCTGGCGTCCCGTGCGGGTGTCGTTGCTCTACCGCTCGCTCAGCACTGACGGCTTGGTCAACCGACCCTCGTACGCTCTCAACGAGCGCTATCCCGTCGGCATCGACCTCGACGAGTCGGTGAGCGAGTGGACCCTCCGCCTCGAGACGAGAACACTTCCCGTCCGTATCCAGCTCGAGCAGTCGCTCGCGGACTACGAACGGGCCAACCGTCCATTCGCCACTGGCAGCCCCGCCATCGGCGGCGACCCGGACAGCCTCGAAGACATCGAGTCGACCATCGTCAACGAACAGAACGGCGTTTCGACCACGCGCGTCGTCGCGAGCTTCTCGAGCCGCGTGGTCGAAGGGGCGGCCTCGCTGCTGTGGCGCTCCGCGGAGCTCGAATCGAGCGGCGCCTTCAGCGAGACCTTTGGCATCGGCGGCGGCGCGATCGGCACCCTTCAGCGGATCGACACGGTGATGAGCGCAGCCGACCAGGAGACTCTCGCAGGCACCCTGTCGCTGGGCTTCCGCCTGGCGCCGCGGTGGGTCCTACGCGTGGCCGGCGACTACCGCGACGGCTCGGCCGACTCGAGCCTGGTCGGAGAGCGGGTGCTGAGCGTGATCAGCTCCACCGGTTCGCCGGTCCTCTCCGCACCGCTCGGCGACAGCGGCTACTTCGACTTCACCGACAGCAGCGGCCGCCTGACCATCGAGTACCGCGGCGATCGCTGGACCGCCTGGGCGGGGGGCAGCGCGAGCAGCCGCGACGTGAGCTGGCAGCTGAGTGGGGAGCAACCACCGTACGATGCGAGCCGCGATGGCAGCGGCTACCTGGCTGGAGCCATGTGGAGCCCGAGCAAGGAGTTCGAGCTCAGCGTCGAACTCGAACGCGGCGACTTCGACGACCTGATCTTCCGCGTCGATCCCGAGACAGCCGACAAGGCGACGCTGCGGCTGCGCTCGCAGCTCGGCCGCGGGTGGCAGCTGCAGCTCCACGGCCGCCGCGTCAGCGCGAGCAACGACGCGGACCAGGCCGACCTCGACTCGAGCTCGACACCATTCGGCGCCGCCGCATCATGGACCTCCGCGAGCGGGCTCTCCGGCCTCGGTCTGGACCTCGAGCACTACGACATCGAGACCGACACTCTCGTGCTGCTTCCCGATGGTCGTTCCGAGCGCTCGATCTACGACCTCGACCTCGATACCTTCACCCTCCACGGATTCACCCGCGGCGACGTCTTCGGGATCAACGGCGCCCTGACCTACCTCGAGGACGGCGGCAGCAGCTGGCCCCTCGATTCCTGGACCGGGCGCCTCCGCGTCACCCTGTATGGCTCGCACGGACTCGAGTACTCGGCGCTGGCGCAGTACTGGTCCTACGACGAGCAGCTCTCGGAGCTCGACGACTTCGACGTCTTCCGCTACGGCCTCGCCGTGAGCTGGAGGTTCTGATGATGTCCAGGACGCTGATCATCATCGTCACGACCCTCGTCGGCGCCGGCTGGGCCGCGGCCGAGGAGGCAGTGACCATGGAAACCTGCGCCGTGTGCCACGATGAGGTCGCGGCAGCCTTCGCCTCGGGCGCCCACGGGCGCGCGATGCAGCGCGCCGATCCCGCCGTGCTCGCGGGCTCCTGCGTTGCCTGCCACGGACCCGCGGCGGAGCACGTCGACGATCCGAACACCGAGAACATCGTCCGCCGCCCGGGGCAGGACGCCTGCCTCTCCTGCCACCCGGGCCTCCAGGGTCTGACCGACACCGCCACCGCGGCCCACGTCCGCAACGCCGTCGCCTGCGGCGACTGCCACGGCTCGGGGCATCAGGCGCTGGCCACCGACCACCTGCTCCTCGAACCGTCGCACGAGCTCTGCGCGGGCTGTCACGCGTCGGTCGCCGGGTCGTTCAGGATGCCGTTCGCACACCGCGACGGCACCCGGCCCTTCGAGTGCAGCAGCTGCCACTCGGTGCACGGGCTCGGCCGGCTCGGCAGCCTGACCATGATCGGCTCGGGCGGAGCCTGCCTCGACTGCCATGCCGACAAGACCGGACCCTTCGTCTATCCGCACCCGCCGCAGCAGCTCGACGGCTGCGTGACCTGCCACGCGCCGCACGGCTCGCCGAACCCCCGCCTGCTCACCCGCAACCGGGTGGCGGCGCTGTGCATCGAGTGCCACACCAACGTCCCGCGCTTCCACGACCTGAGCAGCGCGCGGTACCAGTCGTGCCAGACATGTCACGCCGCGGTTCACGGCTCCAACCGCGACCCGGCGCTGTTCGAGGAGTAGGTTGCGATGAATCACGGATCAACCCCGTTGGGGAAGGAGGGAGCGATGAGGATCGCAGTCAGTTGTGTCATTGTCGCGGGCCTGCTGCTGGCGCCGGCGGCGTCGGCGGACGAGCCCATTCTTCAGGCGAGCCACCGGATGGGCCCCAGCGCCCGGCTTGGCACCGCTCTTCCGGCCGAAATGCTGGCGAAGCTGACCTCCATGTACAGCGCGGAGGAATTGGCGAGCACTCCGACGGTGGTCGGCGACGAGTACTGCATCGCCTGCCACAGCTGGTCGGCTATCACCCACGGTGTGAAACACCGCCAGGCGCTGCGGGTGCCGATGGCCAAGAACTCGTTGGTCACTGGCAAGGGCGTCATCGCCGATTACGACCGCAACGGAATCGACGACTTCAGGCAGGGCCTGGACTTCAACCAGATCAGCTCCAAGTTTGATGTCTACAAGCCGAACGCGCCGATCCTGTCCTACGACGCCGGAACCGACACCTACTGGATCCAGGTCGGCCAGCTCAAGGCCAGGGTGACGATGACCCAGGGCGGAACCGGAGAGGGCA
>JALOKS010000212.1 GCA_025456385.1 Thermoanaerobaculales bacterium
ATCGACGCGAGCTCGCTCGCGGAGATCCGGAGGCCCGAGGACGCGTGGCCGCGGGCCCGGCCCGCGGCCGGCGGGCGTTCGAACCACCAGCAGGGCCGGACTACATCTCCGGCCGCAGCGCCTCGATGATGTCGGCGCTCACCCACCAGATGGCGGAGGCCCCCTGCCCCGGCTCCAGGGACATCGCCAGCAGCTCGGAGATCGGGCGCCCGGTGAGGACGGTCGCCGCCGCGGCCGTTCGCCGCGACGACATGAAGAACAGGTAGCGGCCGTCCGGCGACAGCGAGGCCGACCACTCGCGGCCCTCGGGCTGGTTGACGGCCGGTCCCAGGTTCACGGGCTCCGACCAGCGGTCGTCCGCGGAGCGGAAGGTCACGAAGTAGTCGAAGCCGCCGAGGCCGTCCTCGCGGCCCATGGCCGGCACGATGGCGAAGCTCTCGTCCGGAGCCACCCACACGTTGGCGCGGTTCGTCCCGCAGTTGAGCTGCGGCGGCATCAGCTCGGGCTCGGCATAGGCGCCGTCGACCAGCCGCGAGCGGTAGGTGGAGGAGACGCCGTCCGCGCGCTCGCGGGTGAAGTAGAGGCTCCCGTCGGCGGTGACCGAGGGGAAGTACTCGGGCGCCTCGGTGTTGACCGGCGGACCGAGGTTCGCGGGCTCACTCCAGCCGTCTCCCTGCCGGTCCATGACCCAGATGTCCTGGTACACCCAGCCCTCGCGCGGCTCCTGGTGGGCCTGCGGCCGGGTCGAGAGGAAGAAGAAGCGCCGCCCGTCGGGCGAGATCGCCGGTTCGATGTCGAGGAAACGGCCGGAGAAGGGCGCCACCTGCGGCTCCGTCCAGCGCCCGTCGACCTGCCGCGTCACCATGATCACGCTCGACCCGCCGGCGGTGACCGAGAAGTAGAGCTCGGAGCCGTCCGGGGTCATGGCGACGTCGCGGGTCGCGAGCCCTGTCGACACCACGCCGGGTGCGAAGAGCCGCGGCTCGAGCCCGGGCGGCTCCTGGCCGAGGTAGGGCCCGCGCAGCTCGGGAAACACGGGGCCTCGCGCTTCGGGCCCGGTTTCCGTCGGCGCACAGCCGACGATGAGCATCAGGCAGAGCCACGACACGACGATCGCAGTCAGCTTCATGGTCCCCCCTTCCCCGATCCTACGCAGGAGCCGCGCGGGGGTTGAGCCGACGAGCGGGAAAAGCGAAGGTCGAAGCGCTGGCCGAGCCGAGGTTTCCACGGCCCGACCGCGCGCCCCCTCCGCCCCTCCGCCCCTCTGCTCCTCTGCCCCTCCGCCTGGAAAGCCGTCGCGGCTACACTCCGGCGCACTCCTCCCGCGGCGGCGACGCGGCCGCGGCGCGGGCGGCGGCGATGAAGTCGCGGATCTTGGCGTGGTCCTTGACGCCGGGCGCCGACTCGACGCCCGAGGAGACGTCGACCAGCGCCGGCCGAACCACGCGCACCGCCTCGGCGACGGTTGCCGCCGTGAGGCCGCCGGCGAGGCCGAAGCGCAGGCCGGAAGGGCGCTCGGCGAGGACGCGCCACTGCCAGCCGACTCCGGCGCCGGCCCCGGGGTCGAAGAGGGGCAGGCAGCGCGCCGCGAGCCGCCGCACGCCGTCCCAGTCCACCGGGACCGCCACCTGCAGGCGCCGGATCACCTGCGGCCCGAGGACGCCAAGGAAGGCGTCCGGCTCCGCGCCGTGCAGCTGCACCCACTCGAGGCCGAGCAGGGCGCGCACCCCTTGCACCTCGTCGAGGGGCGCATCCATGAACACGCCGACCCGAGCCGCGCCCGTGAGCCCGCCGACCCAGGCCGCCGCCCGCGGGTCGATCGCCCGCGGCGTGCCGCGGCGGAAGACGAAGCCGAGGAGGTCGGCACCGGCCGCGATCGCCGCCTCGGCGTCGGCTCGCCGGGTCAGTCCGCAGATCTTGATCAGCACCGGTCGCCGCCCCGCCGCGCGGCCGGCCGCTCAGTGGCCACCACGGGCGAGCTGGCCGGTCAGGCGCCGCACCGCCCGTTCGGGATCATCGGAGCGCACCAGGTGCTCGCCGACCAGGAAGGCGTGGTAGCCCGCGGCGTGCAGCCGGGCCACGTCCTCGGGGCCGTGGATGCCGCTCTCGGCGACCTTGACCCGGTCGTCGGGCAGCGCCGCGGCCATCGCCTGCGCGCGGTCGAGGTCGACCGAGAAGGTCGCGAGGTCGCGGGAGTTGACGCCGAGGATCGGGGCCCCGGAGGCGATGGCCTGGGCCGGGTCCTCGTCGACGAAGATCTCGAGCAGGACCTCGAGCTCGAGCATGGCGGCGGTCGTCAGCAGCTCGGCGAGGCGCTTGGCGGTGAGAAGGCGCGAGATCAGCAGCACGGCGTCGGCGCCGAGCACGACGCTCTCGAAGAGCTGCCGCCGCTCGAGGATGAAGTCCTTGCGCAGCACCGGCAGCGGGACGGCTGCACGCACCTGCGCGAGCCACAGCGGCTCGCCGCCGAAGGAGTCGGGCTCGGTCACCACCGAAATCGCGGCCGCGCGGCCCGCGGCATAGGCCCGCGCCAGGGCGACCGGGTCGAAGCCGGCGCGGATGACCCCGGCCGAGGGCGAGGCGCGCTTGCACTCGGCGATGATCTCGGGCTCGGTCCCGGCCAGCGCCTTGCGCAGCGACCGCTTCCCCTGCCGCCGCCGCTGCTCGACGGCCCGCAGGGCGAGTCGCTCCAAGCCCGGCGCTTCCGGCGTCCACGCCAAGCGGCGCCGGACGTCCGCGACGATCCGGTCGAGCACCGTCTCAGGCATCTCCGGCAAGCTCCATCGACCGCTGCGCCAGTGCCTCCAGTATAGCGAGGGCCGAGCCCGCGTCCAGGATCGCGCGCGCCGCCGCGAGGCCGGCGCCGAGGTCCGCGGCCAGCTCGGCGACGTAGAGGGCGGCGGCGGCATTGAGGGCCACCGCCTCGCTCGCCGCCGAGCGCTCCTCGCCGCCGAGGATCGCGCGCAGCCGGCGCAGGTTCTCGCGCGCATCGCCGCCTCTGAGGGCCTCCGGGTCGCCGGGGGCGAGCCCGAGGGCGGCGGGCTCGACCCGCCGCTCGCCCACGACGGCGCCGTCCCGCACCTCGATGACCGTGGTCGGCGCCGCCACCGACAGCTCGTCGAGGCCGTCGTCGGAGTGGACGACGAGGGCGCGGCGGGCGCCGAGCGCGGCGAGAGCCCCCGCCATCACGCCCTGGACCTCGCGACCCCAGACCCCGATCACCTGCCGCTCGACGCCGGCCGGGTTGGTGAGCGGCCCCAGCAGGTTGAAGATGGTGCGCACGCCGAGGCTCCGCCGCACCGGCATCACCGCCCGCATCGCCGGGTGCAGCCGCGGCGCGAACAGGAAGGCGATCCCGATCTCGTCGTGGAGGGCCGCCATCGCCGCCGGCTCGAGGTCGAGCCGCACGCCCGCCGCCTCGAGCACGTCGGCCGAGCCGCAGCGGGAGGAGACGGACCGGTTGCCGTGCTTGGCGATCCTCCCCCCGGCCGCTGCCGCCACCAGGGCGGCGGCGGTCGAGATGTTGATCGTCTCCGCGCCATCGCCGCCGGTGCCGCAGGTGTCGAGGGCGCGAGCCGGGTCGGCGATCGGCACCCTGAGCGCCCGGGCCCGCATCGCGCGGGCCGCCGCCGCGACCTCGGCGCCGCTCTCGCCCTTCGCCCGCAGGCCGGCGAGCGCCGCCGCCACCACCGGCTCCTCCACCGCCCCGTCCATCACCGCGCCGACGAAGGCCTCCATGAGCGCGGGCTCGAGGTCCTTCCCGGAGAGCAGGGAGTTGAGGAGCGAACGGTGGTCGAGGGCGGTCATTGAGGGATTTGAATTCGGAATTCGGAACTCGGAATTCGGAATGCCGCCCAGCCACCCGGTCGGAAATTTTGAATTTTGAATTTTGAATTTTGAAGTGCCACCCACGCTCCCGACGCAGGATTTCGGATTTCGGATTTCGGATTTCGGATTTTCAGCCCCGCACCCAAACCGGGATTTCGAATTTCGAATTTCGAATTTCGAATTTCCGCCCGCCCACCCGGTACAGCTCGAACGTGGCACCGTGCACAACTCAAAACTGAGAACTCGAAACTCAAACCTCTCATCGTCGTTGCCACTCCGGGCGGACAGGGAGGCCGGCGAGCTCGAGGAAGCGGGCGAGGAGGTGGCGGCCTTCCGTGCAGAGGTAGGACTCGGGGTGGAACTGGACGCCGAAGTGGGGCCGCCCGCGGTGGCGCAGCCCCATGATCGTGCCGTCATCCGTCCAGGCCGTGATCTCGAGGTCGGCGGGCAGCCCCTCCCGCGCCACCACCAGCGAGTGGTAGCGCGTCGCCTCGAAGGGCTCCGGCAGCCCGGCGAAGACGCCGGCGCCGCCGTGGCGGATCGCCGAGGTCTTGCCGTGGACCGGCGCCGCCGCCCGCACCACGCGGCCGCCGTGCGCCGCCGCCAGCGCCTGGTGTCCGAGGCAGATGCCGAGGAGCGGCAGCGCCGCCGCCCGCTGCACGAGCTCCATGGTCACGCCGGCCTCCTCGGGCGCGCCCGGGCCGGGCGAGATCACCACCGCCCGCGGCGCGCGGGCCAGCAGCTCGGCGACCGAGGCGGCGTCGTTGCGCACCACCTCCACCTCAGTCTCTCCGATCTGCTCGAGCTCCTGCACCAGGTTGTAGGTGAAGGAGTCGTAGTTGTCGAGCATCAAGATCACCACCCACCCCCGCCGCCCATTTCGAATTTCGAATTTCGAATTTCGAATTGTTCCCTCGCCCACTCGAGGAACGCCCGGGGGTTCGGGCGGGAAATTCGAAATTCGAAATTCGAAATTCGAAATCTAGACATCATCCGCAGAACCTCGCTGCGCCCCAGCGGCTTCCGCCATGGCCACCGCTTCCACCAGCGCGCTTGCCTTGGCCGCGCACTCGGCGAGCTCGGTCTCGGGGACCGAGTCGTAGACGATCCCGGCGCCGGCCTGGATGTGGACGCTGCCGCCGCGCTCGACCAGG
>JALOKS010000213.1 GCA_025456385.1 Thermoanaerobaculales bacterium
CACCGCAGCCTGGTCCTCGAGGGCCGGACCACGGCGGCGGGCCCGCAGCCCCGGCGCCTGCGGGTGCTGGTCAACGGCGTCGACTGCGGCGTGGTCGAGCTCGAGCGGGCCTGGGGCCGGCAGGTCGTGGCCCTGCCCGAGGGCGCGGTTCGTCCCGGCCGCGCCACCGTCGCCTTCGAGGTGCCGGATCGACAGGATGCCGGCAGGCGCCGGCGCACGGTGCTGCTGCGGCGCCTCGGCCTGTTCTTCGACCCGTCGCCGGCGCCCGCCGCCCTCGATAGCGAGCCTCCGTTCGGCATCGACTTCGCGGCCGAGCGCGCGACCCTGCGCGCTCCGGGCCTGCTCGTCGCGCCCTTCACCATGGAGGAGCGGGTCGACGCCCTGACCCTGGCCTACGAGTTCGACTCGCCGGCGGGCGAGGCCGTGCTCGAGGTGGCGCGCCCCGAGGGCGAGGGGCCGGGCCGGGACGCGCCGATTCGGCGCGAGCTGCGGGCCGCGGAGGGGCTCAGCGGCAGCGTGCGCTTCCCGCTCCACGGCCGGCGCGGCCTCTTCCACTTCACGGCCAGGGTCGAGCCCGGCCCGCGGCCGGCACGGCTCGAGCTGCGCTCGATGCGGCTCGTCAGCGAGGAAGGGACGGCGGGTCGCTGAGCTCGTCGTCCGGCGGGGTGACGTCGCGGGGCGGCGGCTCCTCGCGCCGGTGGCGGAGCGACGCCGTGATGAAGGTCAGGGTCGCGAGCAGCAGCTCGTCCACGAACGGCACCGGGTCGGGCACCACGATGTTGACGAGCAGCAGGGCCGCGAGGGCGAGGACGAGCTGCGGGTAGCGCAGGCGCGGCAGCAGGCGCTGCACCAGGGTCGTGAGCGGCGAACCGGTGGGCGCGGTCACGCCTTCCTCGGACCGGCCTTCTTCGGGCGGTAGCTGGAGTAGGCCTCGGCCCGGCCCGACAGGCCGCTGAGCTTGACCACCAGAACCTGGCCCTCGGGGGTGGCCTGAATCCAGCGCAGGATCTTGTCGTGGAGGCGGCGGCGCTCGTTGGCCGTGAGGTCGATGCCCTGGGTGGCGAAGAACTGGTCGACCATGCCCTTGGCCTCCGGCGTGAGCTCGACCACGCCGCGGAAGACCTGCAGCAGCGGGCACTCGGCGCTCTCCTCGAAGACCAGGCGGGCGGTCATGTCGACCGCCGCCACCGGCCCGAGGTCGGCGGTCACGACCGGCTGCGAGCCGGTGAGGGGAGTCGAGGCGGGCCCCATCAGCTCGCCGATCGAGCGCTCGGTCAGGGCGAGCGCCTGCTGGATGGACTGCATCAACCGCTCGCCACCGGACGGGAGCTCGGCGCCGGCGCGGGCCGCGAACCACTCCTGGAGCTGGTCGATGAACTCGGCGAACTTGGCGAGACGGCTGGCCGACACGATGCTCGCGGGCTCGAGCTTCGGCGGCCGAACCCCTGGGCCGGTCTCGTTGCTGCCGCCCAGGGTCTCGGCGAGCAGGGCCGCGAGCGAGCCCGCCGCGTTGCGGACCGAGATCGCCGCCGGTCCCGCGTCCGAGGCGAGCACCCAGCCGCGGCGCTCGCCGATGAAGCGCGCCAGCCGCTCCAGGTTGAGGGCGGCCCGCTCGAGCTCCGGTGAGGTGATCTGCTCAGGCATCTGGTCCCTGCAGTCCGGTACGAGGGGCACAGTATAGGAGAATTTCGCGCCGCCGGCGATCCCGGGCCGGCTGACTTATGATGGGTGGCGAACGAGCATGCAGCTGCTCCTGACCCGACCCGACGACTGGCACCTCCACCTCCGCGACGGTGCGGCCATGGCCGACGTCCTCGCGCACTCCGCGCGGGTCTTCGCGCGGGCGGTGGTCATGCCCAACCTGCGGCCGCCGGTGACCACGGCCGCCGCGGCGGCCGCCTACCGCCGCCGGATCCTCGATGCCCTCCCGCGGGCGGCGGGCTTCCAGCCCCTGATGACCCTGTACCTGACGGACCTCACCCCGGTCGACGAGATCGCGGCCGCCGTCGCCGGCGGCGTCGTGGTCGGCGTCAAGCTCTACCCGGCCGGGGCCACCACCAACTCCGACGCCGGCGTCACCGACATCGAGCGCGTGCGGCCGGTCCTCGAGGCGATGGCCGAGCTCGGCCTGCCGCTCCTCGTCCACGGCGAGGTCGTCGACCCGGAGGTCGACATCTTCGACCGCGAGCGCGCCTTCATCGACCGGGTCCTCGACCCGCTCCTGCACTCGGTGCCCGGCCTCAGGCTCGTGTTCGAGCACATCACCACCGGCGACGCGGTGCGGTGGGTGCTCGAGGCCCCGGCGCGGGTCGCCGCCACCATCACCCCCCACCACCTGCTCTACGACCGCAACGCGATCTTCGCGGGCGGCATCAGCCCCCACCTCTACTGCCTGCCGGTGCTCAAGCGCGAGCGCCACCGCGAGGCCCTGCTGTGGGCCGCCACCAGCGGCAGCCCGCGCTTCTTCCTCGGTACCGACAGCGCCCCGCACGCGCGCTCGACCAAGGAAGCGGCGCACGGCTGCGCCGGCATCTTCTCGGCCCACGCCGCCCTCGAGCTCTGCGCCGAGGCCTTCGAGGACGCCGGCGCGCTCGGTGCGCTGCAGGGCTTCACCTCGCAGCACGGCGCCGACTTCTACGGGCTGCCCCGTAATGCCGACACCGTCACCCTGGTCCGCGAGCCCTGGACCGTGCCGGCGGCCTTCGCCTTCGGCGACGGCGAGGTGGTGCCGCTGCGGGCGGGGGAGACGGTGCGCTGGCGTCTGGCCGGCACCTCGGTTTCGAGATAGAGTATCTACTTCGTCAGGCCGGCAGCTCGATCCGCGGGTGCGGGCGGCGCCGGCCGGTGACACGGGAGCAACGCGGCATGGCCAACATCAACACCCACCGGGGCACGATCGGCATCCTCACCGGCGGCGGCGACGTGCCGGGGCTCAACCCGGCGATCCGCGCCGTCACCGTGCGCGCGCTGCGCGAGGGCTTCCGCGTGCTCGGCATCCGCCGCGGCTGGCGGGGCCTGATCGACTTCGACCGCAGCTCGGACAACGGCACCGAGCACGTCATGAACCTCACCGAGGAGGTCGTGAACAAGGTCGGGCGCACCGGCGGCACCTTCCTCCACACCTCCCGCACCCGGCCCTCGCACGTGCCGCAGACGGTCGTCCCCGAGCACCTCCGGGACCGCTACCACGCCGAGGTCAACGACCTCACCGACGAGGTCCTGGCGAACCTCGGCCACCTCGGCATCGACACCCTGATCCCGATCGGCGGCGACGACACGCTGTCCTACGGCGCCCACCTCCACCGCCTCGGGGTGCCGGTGATCGCGATCCCGAAGACCATGGACAACGACGTGCCGGGAACCGACTACTGCATCGGCTTCTCGACCTGCGTGACCCGGACCATCGCCATGACCCACGCCCTCCGCACCTCGGCCGGCAGCCACGAGCGCTTCCTGGTGATCGAGGTCTTCGGCCGCTACGCGGGCTTCACCGCCCTGCTGCCGACGATGGCCGGCGCCGCCCACCGCTGCGTCATCCCCGAGCACCCCTTCTCGATCGAGCAGCTCTGCGACCTCCTCGCGCGCGACCGCGACGCCAACCCCTCGCACTACAGCGTGGTGCTGGTCTCGGAGGGCGCGACCTTCGACGGCCAGAGCGACATGGTCTTCGAGGACCAGGAGCAGGACATGTTCGGCCACAAGAAGCTCGGCGGCATCGGCGACCGGGTGGCGCGGGTGCTCAAGGAGATCTCGCCCAAGTTCAACCACGGACGTCGGGTCAACGTCATCAACCAGCGCCTCGGCTACCTGGTGCGCTCGGGCGACCCCGACGCGCTCGACTGCGTGGTGCCGATGGCCTTCGGCAACCTGGCCATGGACCTCATCCTGGACGGCGTCTCGGGGCGCCTCGTCAACGTCCGCAACGGCCGCTACGACAACGTGCCGATCGACGTCGTCACCAGCCGCAAGAAGGTGGTCGACGTCGGCAAGTTCTACAACACCGAGCGCCTGCGGCCCAAGTACACCCGCTTCGAGGGCGCGCCGGTGTTCATCATGACGAGTGACTATTGATTTCGAATTTCGAATTTCGAATTTGGCCCCCGCCCGCCCGAGCGGTGATGCAGTCGTCGGGCCCCTTTCGAACCGTCCCACTGCCGTGGCGCGTTGCGGAACCAGGCGGGGGTGGCCGGGAAATTCGAAATTCGAAATTCGAAATGATTGAACAGGAGGCCTGCATGCGTCTTCTCCACACCATGATCCGCGTCGGTGACCTCGAGCGCTCGATCGCCTTCTACACCGAGGCGCTCGGGATGAAGCTGCTGCGCAGGCAGGACTACCCCGAGGGCAGGTTCACCCTCGCCTTCGTCGGCTACGGCGACGAGGCGACGGACGCGGTCATCGAGCTCACCCACAACTGGGACACCGCGAGCTACGAGCTCGGCGCCGGCTTCGGCCACATCGCGATCGCCGCGGCCGACATCGCCGCCGCCTGCGACCGGGTGCGCGAGCACGGCGGTCGCGTGACCCGCGAGCCCGGGCCGATGAAGCACGGCTCCACCGTGATCGCCTTCGTCAAGGACCCCGACGGGTACACCATCGAGTTCATCGAGAGGAAGTAGGGGTTCGATTTCGGATTTCGGATCTAGGATTTCGAATTTGGCCCCCGCCCGCCCGGGGGGGAGGGAGGATGCCGCCGCCCATGCTCGGGCCCTCCAACTTCCCACGAGGTGTGCCGGGTGAACTTGGGTGGGGGTGGTCGGGAAATTCGAAATTCGAAATCCGAAATTCGAAATCTCACCGCAATCCGCTTGTACCGGCGGTCGCTTCGCGCTAGCGTTCCCCCATGCTGGAGCTCGGCCGCTCCCACCCGCTGACCGCAACCTGCGCGCGGGGCCTCGAGGAGGTGCTGACGGAGGAGCTGCGGGCGCTCGGCGCCACGGCGGTGGCGGCGGGCAGGGGCTCGGTCGCATTCGCGGGCCTGCGCACCGCCATGCGGGTTGTCGCCTCGGTGGTGCGGGGCGAGGTGCGGTCGCGGGAGGACCTCTACGAGCTCGCGGCCTCGGCGCCGTGGAGCGAGATCATCGAGCCCGGGCAGAGCTTCGCGGTGGAGGTGGTCGGCCGCCACCCGGCCTTCGCCAACACGACCTTCGCCGGCCAGGTGGTCAAGGACGCGGTGGTCGACCGGCTGCGCCAGCAGCGCGGGTCGCGGCCGGACGTGGAGCGCGAGAACCCGGATGTGCGGCTCCACCTGCGGCTCGTCGAACGCGGGGCGACGACCCTCGGCCTCGACTCCTCGGGCGAGCCGCTCTCCCACCGCGGCTACCGGCCGCACGGCGGGCCGGCGCCGCTCGCCGAGACCCTGGCTGCCGGCATCCTGCTGCTGGCGGGCTACGACGGCGGCGAGCCCCTGCTCGACCCGATGTGCGGCACCGGCACCTTCGCCGTCGAGGCGGCGCTGATCGCCACCCGCACGCCGCCCGGTCTGCGGCGGGACTTCGCCTTCGAGCGCTGGCGGCTGCACGATCGCGGCCTCTTCGAGGAGGTGCGGCGCGAGGCGCGCCACGGCCACCGCGACGCGCCGGCGCCGATCGCGGCCCGCGACCGCGACGAGCGCGCGATCCGTGCCACCGAGCGCAACCTCAAGGCGGCGTGGATGGACCGCTGGGTGCAGGTGGAGCAGCGCGACGCCCTCGACCTCCGGCTGCCCTGGGGGGCGGGCGGGACGGTGGTCGCCAACCCGCCCTACGGCAAGCGCATGGGCGAGGTCGCGCGGCTCGGCGGGCTCTACCGCCGCTTCGGCGACAGCCTCAAGCAGCACGCCACCGGCGCCACCGCCTGGCTGCTGGTGGGGGAGCCGAGCCTGGCCCGCCAGATCGGCCTCAAACCGACCCGCAAGATCCCGCTCTTCAACGGCCCCATCGAGTGCCGGCTCCTGAAGTTCGAGCTCTACGAAGGGTTTCACCTTCGAATTCTTAATTTTCAATTCTTAATTCTCAATTTCAACCCGACCCCCCGGAACACTTCGGGAGGGCAGGCGGAAATTTAAAATTTAGAATTAAGAAGGGTCATAGGAAGCAAAGCCACTGACTGAGAGGGCTATGCTTCTGATATGACGCGACATAACAAGTACTACCGATCCGCGAAAATCTCTGAGGCCAAATTTCGCTCCTTGCTGCGATGCTTCAG
>JALOKS010000214.1 GCA_025456385.1 Thermoanaerobaculales bacterium
CAGGTGCTGCGCCCGCGCGAGGTGCTCGCCGCCGACGAGACCTGGCTCGCCGTCAGCCTCGAGCCCGGCGAGGTCGCGACCGCGACCCTCGATCTGGCGTCGCGGCCGACGCTCACTCTCGCCGGCTGCCTCGACTGCGGTGCCGCCGCACCGGCCGGGGGGCAGCTCCGGGTCACGGTGCGGCCCGACAGCGGCCGCCCCTTCGAGCGCCGGCTCGAGCTCGACGCGAGCGCCGGCTGGTGGCGGCGCGAGCTCGAGCTCGGCCGCCTCGGCGGCGGCGCGGCGCTCGAGCTCGCCGCCGAGCTCCCGGCGGGCTGCGTGCTCCGCCTCAGCGAGGCGGCCGTCGACGACCGTCGCCCGGCGCCACGGCCAGCGGCGGGCGGGCGGCGCGTCCAGCTGCTCCTGATCTCGGTCGACACCCTGCGCCGCGACGCGCTCGGCGCCTCCGGCGGCGGGGCCGACACCCCCGCGCTCGACCGGCTCGCCGCCGAGTCCGAGGTCTTCACCACCGCCTACGCGGCGGCGAGCTGGACCAAGCCCTCGCACGCCTCGATGCTGACCGGCTTCCACCCCGACACCCACCGCGCGCTGATGCTCGACCAGGCCATCGACCCCGCCCTGCCGACCCTGGCCGGGCGCCTGCGCGGCGGCGGCCTCGCCACCGGGGCACTGGTCTACGACTGCACCTGGCTGAGCCCGCGCTGGGGCTTCGGCAAGGGCTTCGACAGCTACCGGATCACCCGGAGGCGGGCCGCAGGTCAGGCCGCGGCGGCGGCGGAGTGGCTGCTCGACCACCGCGGCGAGGACTTCTTCTTCTTCCTCCACACCTTCGAGCCGCACGCCGACTTCAACATCCTGCCGTACGAGGCGCCCGGCCTCAACCGCGCGGTGATCGCCGACCGCTTCGGGGTCGCGGGCTTCGGCTGCCGCGGCGGCGTCTGCGCCGCCCAGCTGCTCGCCGCCCTGTCGCAGGGCCGGGTTCCCGGCGAGCCCGCCGATCGCCAGGTCCTGCGTTCGAGCTACGACGAGGGCGTCCGCTACGTCGATGGCGCGCTGGGCCTGCTCTTCGACCGCCTGCGCGGCAGCGGTCTGTGGGACGAGCTGCTGGTGGTCGTCACCAGCGACCACGGCGAGGAGTTCCTCGAGCACGGCGGCTACGGCCACGAGAGCCTGCACGAGGAGGTCCTGCGCGTGCCGCTGATCGTGAAGTGGCCGCGCGGGCGGCGCGCGGGCCTCGTCACCGAGGCGCCCGGCTCGGGCGTCGACCTCGCCCCGACGCTGCTTGCCGCCGCGGGCCTGCCGATCGACGATCTGCCCGGGCGCGACCTGGGCGCGCCGCCGGCCGCTCGGGTCCTCATGGCCGGCACGCTGGAGCGGACAGTGATCGCGGACGGGCTCAAGGGCTTTTTCGGCGGCAAGGCGCCGGACCGCCTCTTCGATCTGGACGCGGACCCCGGCGAGAGCGTCGATCTCGCCGCCGCGAGGCCGGCGGACCTGCAGCGCCTTGCCGCGCTGCTCGACCGCGAGCGTCGCGCCGCCCTCGAGCTCAACCGGCGCCTGGGCTCGGCGGTCGGCGCCGAGCGGGTCGAGCTCAGCGCGGCCGAGCGCGAGCGGCTCCGGGCTTTCGGCTACCTCGAGTGAAGGCGCCTCACTGCAGGTAGCCGAGGGCCTCGAGGCGGTCCCGCTCGGCGTCGTCGACGACCCCTCCCGCCCCGGTGGCCGATGCAGGCCCGGCGGCGACGCGCGCGTTCAGGCGGCGGACGAAGTCCAGGTAGCGGGCGCGCATCTCGTCGACGACCTCCGGGTGCCGGGCGGCGAGGTCATCGCGCTCCTGCGGGTCCGCCGCGATGTCGAAGAGCCGCTCGACCGGCGCTCCGCCGCCCTGCGGCCGCTTCTCGAGGCGGTACTTCCAACGCGCGTCGCGGGCGACGCCGTAGCGGACGGTGCTGAAGAAGGCGGTGAGGGGGGCCATCGGCCGGCCCTCGACGAGGGGCCGCAGGCTGAGCCCGTCCATGGACCCGGCGGCGCCCGCCAGCCCGGCGTAGTCGAGGATCGTCGGCGCGAAGTCGACCATGCGGACGAGCTCGGTGATCTGCCGCGCGGCAGGCCCGGCGCCCGGGGGCTTGAGAATCGCCGGGATCCGGACCAGCTCCTCGGCGAGCCCGGTCAGCTCGTGGTGGGCGACGAAGCCGTGGTCGAGGAGCTCCTCGCCGTGGTCGGCGGTCACCAGGACGAGCGCATCGCGCCACAGTGATCGCGCCCGCAGGCCCGCGAAGAGTCTGCCGAGCTCGTCGTCGGCGAAGCGCACCTCGGCCGCGTAGAGGGCCCGCAGGTGGGTCATGAACTCCTCGCGGCTGAGGCCGCGCGCCTCGGGCGAGGGGTAACGCTCGGCAGCGCGGAGCGAGCCCTGCTGCCGGTAGAGGAGGTGGTAGAGCGACTCGTTGATCTCGAGGTCGGTCAGCGTGGCGCCGGGAGGGCGGAACAGCGACGCGAAGCGTTCCGGCGGCAGGTAGGGGCTGTGCGAGTCCATCAGGTGCAGCCACAGGAAGACGGGGCGGTCGTGACCCCGATCGAGTCGTCGCAGGACCGCGCTCACCACGACATCGGCCGGAGGGTAGGCGCCGAGCAGCGGGTGCGGGCGGGAGCTGCGGACCTCGTTGAGGTAGGGCAGGAACTGCTCGTACTCGGCGAAGCCCTGGTGGAAGTTGGTGCTCGTGTCGAGATGGGGGTTGGTGTTGAAGCCGAGGGTCGTGTAGCCGGCCGCGCCCAGGACCTCGGCGAGCATCACGAGCGTGTCGCTGAGGCCTTCGCGCTCGCTCTCCTCCGGCGACTCCAGCTCGTTGAAGCCGTGGCGCGAGGTCTTGGTCCAGGCCTCGACGCCCTCGAAGCTCGGGTAGAGGCCGCTCATCAGGGAGGGCATCGCCGGCGAGGTGCCGGGGAAGGAGGTCAGCGCCTGGGTGAAGGCCACGCCTTCCGCGGCGAGCGCGTCGAGCTGCGGCGAGGTCGGGCGCGGGTAGCCCGCGAAGGAGAGCACGTCGGCGCGCAGCGCGTCGACGGTGATCAGCACGACGTCCGGCGGCGGGGCGGACCCCTCCCGGGGAGCGCAGCCTCCCGCCGCGAGCACGGCCGGGAGCAGGATCCTCGTCAGCGTCCGCCGCACCCGGCAAACCTAGCACTCCCTGCCCGCCGGCGGAACCGCGCTGCTATCATCCCCCCGTGACACCTCGGGTGCGGAGGGAGCGATGGTCAAAGCGGCGGTCGCCCGGGCGATCGGGATCGTGCTCGTGGGCCTGCTGATGTCCTGTGCGGCCGAGACGCCGCCGGTCGCGGACCAGGCGGAGAGTATCCGCAGCGGCGTCCCGGCGGAGCTGGCGGGTTGGCAGGGGGCGGGCGACTGGGAGGCCTACGACCGCGAGACCATCTTCGGCTACATCGACGGCCACGCCGAGGTCTACCTCGCCTACGGCATGAAGCGCTGCCTGTCGCGGCGCTATGCGGGGCCGGAGGGGGAGCCCGACATCGTCGTCGATCTCTTCGAGCTCGCCTCCTCGGCCGACGCCTTCGGCGCCTTCACCCACGACCGCGACGGCGAGGTGGCGGCGGTCGGTCAGGCGGCCCTCTTCCGCAGCGGCTGGCTGTCGTTCTGGCAGGGGCCCTGGTTCGGCTCGGTCTACGCCGAGGGCGAGACCGAGGCCTCGCGGGCGGCGGTCATGGCGATCGGCACCGCCGCCGCCACCGCGATCGGCGTCGAGGGTGAGCTGCCGCAGCTGCTCGCAGCCCTGCCCGCCGAGGGCCTCGAGCCGCGCTCGGAGCGCTTCCTGCGCAGTCAGGAGATCCTCAACACCGTCCACTACCTGGGCTTCGACAACCCCTTCGGGCTCGGCTCCGAGGTCGAGGCCGTGGTCGGCCGCTACCGGGTGGCCGAAGGCGCCGCCTGGCTGCTCGTCGTGCGCTATCCCGACGAGGCGGCGGCGACCCTGGCGGAGGCCCGCGCCGCCGGGACGGCGGACGCCCTGCGCCGGGAGGGCGCGGTCCTCGCCGCGGTGCTCGGCGCCGAGCCGCCGGAGATCGCGGCCGAGCTGATCGCGCGTTCCCTCGGGGGTGCACCATGAGCACGGGAAGGCTGAGCCGCAGGGACTTTCTCGCCGGCGGCGGCGGTGCCGCGGCGGCGGCGCTGGCGGGAGCGAGCGGCCTGCGCGCCGCCGAGCCCGAGCCCGGGGCCGTCAG
Source organism: Thermoanaerobaculales bacterium (assembly GCA_025456385.1). Taxonomy (GTDB): domain Bacteria; phylum Acidobacteriota; class Thermoanaerobaculia; order Thermoanaerobaculales; family Sulfomarinibacteraceae; genus Sulfomarinibacter. The sequence continues at coordinate 4,228 of JALOKS010000214.1, forward strand.
CCGGGTGGTGCTGGTGCGGCGCGGCGAGCTCCTGAGCGGCGACGGGCAGCCCGGGCCCGAGGTCCTCCGCCGCATGCTCAACGACGCGGTCGCGGCGCTTTTCGACGCCGAGCCGGCGGCGGCCTGGCGCCGGCTCGTGGCGCCCGGCGACGTGGTCGGCATCAAGAGCAACGCCTGGCGCCACCTGCCGACGCCGCCCGCCCTCGAGGAGGCCATCCGCAGCGAGGTGATCGCAGCCGGGGTGATGCCGGAGAACGTGGCGGTGGACGACCGCGGCGTGCGCGAGAACCCGGTCTTCCTGCGGGCCACCGCGATCATCAACGCGCGGCCGATGCGGACCCACCACTGGTCGGGGCTCGGAACCTGCATCAAGAACATGATCATGGTCGTGCCGCGGCCGCAGGAGTACCACGGCGACGCCTGCGCGAGCCTCGGCGCGATCTGGCACCTCCCCGAGGTCGAGGGCAAGGTGCGTCTGAACGTGCTGGTGATGCTGACCCCGCAGTTCCACGGTGTCGGCCCGCACAGCTTCTCGCAGGACTTCGTCTGGCCCTACGGCGGCCTCGTCGTCGGCGTCGACCCGGTTGCCGTCGACGCCACCGGCGCCCGGATCATCGAGGCGAAGCGCCGGCTGCACTTCGGCGCCGACCGCCCGATCACGCCGCCGCCGCACCACATCCGGCTCGCCGGCGAACGCTACGGACTCGGCGTCAGCGACCCCGGGCGCATCGAGCTCGTGCGCCTCGGA
>JALOKS010000478.1 GCA_025456385.1 Thermoanaerobaculales bacterium
CGCTCGGCGCGGATGCCGACCACCGCGTCGACGCCCTCGGACTCGAGCCTGGCGATCAGCTGCGGCAGGTCCTCGGGGTAGGTCTGGAGGTCGGCGTCGAGGATGGCGACCAGGCGGCCGCGGGCGTGGCGGAAGCCCGCGTCGAGGCCCGCCGACTGGCCGCAGTTGGCGGCGAAGTGGAGGACCTTGAGGCGGGGCTCCGCGGCCGCGAGCTCGTCGAGGCGCTCGCCCGAGCCGTCGCTCGAACCGTCGTCGACCGCCAGCAGCTCCCAGCTCCAGGGGGTCGCGTCGAGCGTGGCCCGCACGCGCTCCACGAGCGGCCCGACGTTGCCGATCTCGTTGTAGACCGGGACCACCACCGACAGGTCCGGCGTTCCCGCCGCCACCGAGTCCATGGCGGTCAGGGTACCCCAGCCCGCCATCGCCAGGGGTGGTAGGCGAGCTCCACCCGGTGCCGGCCGGGGGGCACGACCACTCCCAGGCCGGCGAGGTTGGCGAGCACCGGCGGCCGCTCCGCGCCGTCGACGAAGGCCCGCCAGCCCGGCGCCCAGGGCCGCGCCGCGACCACCAGGCAGGGCCCGTCGCAGTCGACGGCGAGCTCGATCCGCGGCCCCTCGACCCGCAGCGGCTCGAGCTCCGTGCGCGTTGCCGCGATCGCCGGGCTGCCCGGCGCCACCACCGCCGTGGTCGCGAAATCGAGGCTCTCCGAGACCAGGAGGTCCCAGTCGCCCTCGCGGGCCCGACCGACGACCCGCAGCTCGGGGAGCCACGCCGGGTTGCGCCACAGCGCGCCGTCCGCGCCGCGCCAGGCCGGCTCCCAGCCAGGGGCCGCGCGCTCGGGGCCGCTGATCAGAAACCGCACCGACCACGCCCCGGCGAGGCGGGGCGGCGCGTCCCGCAGCGGTCCGCCGAGCACCGGGTCGGGCTGGCCGAGGGGGCAGCGGCCGCACCGGGTCGTAGGCCCGCAGGTCGGCGAGGCCGTAGCGGAGCGCGAGGTTGGCAGGAAGCACCCCGTCGACGCCCATGATGCGCCCGCCCTCGGCTGCCTGCAGCGCCGCGAGCCGCGCGACGATCTCGGGGCGGGGCAGGCGGTCGGCGGCGGCGGCGAAGGGGTTGACCCCGACCGCGGTGGCGGCGAGCTCCACCGCCACCACGGCTACCGTGAGCCGCGGCCGGCGCGCCAGGAAGGGTATCGCGGCGGCGGCGGCCACTGCGCCGAGGACCAGCGCCCGGTCGGCCGCCGCGAGCTGCCCGGGCCGCGCCGCTCCGGCGACGGCGAGCAGGACGAGCGCCGGCGCGAGCCGCCATGCGCGGTGCCGCAGCCTCCCGCGCAGCGCGCCGTCGAGCGCCAGGCCCGCCGTCACCGCGAGACCCCACGGCAGCAGCGCCGCGAAGCGCGGCAGGGTCATGCGGTCGAGCGGCGGCAGCCAGGTGAGCAGCGCGTCGAGCGGCGGCAGGCGCAGGTAGAGGACCGCGCCGAGCGCGGCGCAGGCGGCCGCTGCCGCCAGCAGCCGGCGGTGGCGGCGGCGGATGGCGCCGCTCGCCATCAGCGCCAGCGCGGCGCCGCCGATGCCGGTCGCGGCCGGCGCGTGCGGGAAGGGCGCCCGCCAGTCGCCGCGCCCGGGATGGCCGTTGCTCGCGGGCACGAGGAGCTGCCGCAGCGCGAGGCCCCGCCAGCCGGCGGGGACCGGGGCGCGGTTCGGCTGCTCGCGGAGGGCGGTGGCGACCCGCGCCGAGGCGGCGATGGCGCCGACCGTGGGCCAGGCGAGCGCCGCCGCCACTGCCGTCGCGACCGCGGCCGCGGCGGCGAGCCGCAGCCAGCGCCGGGGATGGAGTGCGAGGCCCGCGAGCAGGGCCGAGCCGAAGGCGACGGCTGCGGTCTCCGGGTGGAGGCCGCAACCGAGCAGCCAACCGCCGGCGAGGCCGAGGGCGGCGGTCGCCGGCCAGCGCGCGCGGCGCCGGAGGGCCGCGAGCGCCAGCCACCACAGCCACGGCAGCGCCGCGGTGACCCAGCTCAGGGGCACGAGCAGCCACGCCACCTGGTAGGCGCCGCCGGCGTAGGCGACACCCGCGGCGGCCGCGGCCGCCCAGCGCAGGCGCCAGGCCCGCCACAGCAGGAGGAAGGCGCCGAGGCCGGCGATCTCGAGCTTCCACAGCGCCATCACCGTGGTGCCGCGCTCCGGCCCGAGGGCCCACACCGGCAGCATGACCGGCGCCCAGAGACCGGTCTGACCGTGGGCGAGGAGCGGCATCCCGCCGCCGATCCCGTCGGCGATCAGCGGCAGGCGGCCTGCCAGCAGCTGCTCGCGCGCGGCCTCCCACCAGGGGTGGAACTGCAGCACGAGGTCCGACTGGGTCTCCGACCACGGGTGCTCGGTGAAGGGCCGGTTGCGCTCGAGGCAGCGCACCGGGTTGAGATCGGCGCCGAGGAGGAGCGCGGGCCCCACCACCACCGCCAGCACGAGGTCGAGCGCGAGCTGGAAGCGGAGGAGCCCGCGCGAGCGGCGCCACAGCCAGAGGTGGAGGAGAGCGAGCGGGAGCGCGGTCCACAGGAGGGTCGTCAGCACCGTCGGGCCCGTCCGCACACCGAGGATGGCTGCACCGCGAGGCCCTCCCCTAGCCGGGCTCGAGATCGTCCGCTGTGAGCACGAGGCGAGACCCGAGCTCGGCGATTGCGAGGCCGGGAGCACTGGCGAGGACCGTCAGCCGCGGCTGCGGCGCCACGGCCTCGGCGGTGAAACCGAGATCCTCGAGCCGCCGCACCCCCTCCGGGTCGCCGCCGAGCAGCAGCGCCTCGCGCGCGGCGCCGAGCTGCGGGGCGAGCCGGCCCGAGAGGTGCGCGAGGAGGGCGAGCGCGCCCGGGTGGCGGCGGTCCCACAGCAGGTCGACCCACCGGCACTCCTCCCCGGCCCGCTCGAAGACCGCGAAGGCGAGCGGCCGGCGGCCGAAGCGGGGCAGGACCAGGAAGCGGTGGCGCCGGCGGTGGGGGTGGCCGGCGTGGCGGGCGAGGGCGTGCTCGGCGTCGCGCACCGCCGCCACTGGGTGCTGCGCCCGCACGCGCCGCCACAGCTCGTCGAG
>JALOKS010000025.1 GCA_025456385.1 Thermoanaerobaculales bacterium
GGGGCCACGAATTTGAGTTGAGGCTAGACTCCGGAAGGTGAGCTCGTTTCTTGAGTGCGGGCCCTTCTCCGCCGAGGACGGCGAGGGGAGGGTGCTGTTCGAGGACCTCTCCCTGGCCCTGGGCGACGGCCAGTGCGTGGCGCTCGAGGGTCCGTCCGGCGGCGGCAAGTCGACGCTGCTGCGCCACGTTGCGGGCCTCGCGTGGTCGCCGGCGGCATCGCGCGGCCTCGCCGGTGAGAGCTTCGCGTGCAGCCGCCTGCCGGCGTGGCGGGCGCGGGTCAGCCTCGCCGCCCAGGACGCGCCGATGCTCGCAGCCTCGGTGGGGGAGAACCTGCGCTTCCCCTTCGCCCAGCGCGCGGGGCGCGGGCGCCGCTTCGACGAGGGCGCGGCCCGGGGTTTGCTCGAGCGGGTGGGCCTCGCCGAGCTCCCGCTCGGGCGCGAGGTGCGGACCCTGTCCGGCGGCGAGCGCCACCGCCTCGCTCTGGTGCGCGCTCTGCTGTGGGAGCCGACGGTGCTGCTCGCCGACGAGCCGCTGGCGGGCCTCGATCCGGACCGCGCCGAGGCGTGCTTCCAGGCGCTGCTCGAGTTCGCCCGGCGGCCCGGGCGGCTCGCCCTCTGCGTCTTCCACGAGCCCTCCCGCAACCGGGGCGCCGACCGCCGCCTGCACCTCGGGGACGGGCGGCTCGAGGAGGCGTGACGGTGGACGGCCTGATCGCGCTCGGGCCGCTGCAGCTGGCGGTCGCCACGACCCTGGTGGTGGGCGCCGGCGCGATCTCGCTCGCGCTCCGGCTCGGGATCGAGCGGCGCCTCGCGGTGGCGGCGCTGCGGACGGCCCTCCAGCTCGGCCTCCTCGGCCTCGTGCTCGAGCGCGTGTTCGCGCTCCGCCACCCGCTGCTGGTCGTCGGGCTGCTGCTGCTCATGACCGCCTTCGCCGCCCGCGAGGCGACCGGCCGCAGCTCGCGGCGCTACCGGGGGGTGCTGCTCGACGCCTGGCTGACGATCGTCGCCAGCTCCTTCGTGGTCGGCGGAATCGTGACCCAGCTCGTGGTCGGGGTGCGGCCGTGGTACGACCCGCGCTACGTGATCCCGCTGCTCGGCATGATCCTCGGCAACTCGCTGACCGGCATCTCGCTCTGCCTCGACCGCTTCCTCGACCACCTCGCGGTGCGCACCGCCGAGGTCGAGCTGCGCATCGCCTTCGGCGCCAGCCGCCGCGAAGCCCTGCGGGCGCCGCTCCAGGACGCGGTGCGCAGCGGCATGATCCCAATCCTCAACGCCATGGCAGCCGCCGGCATCGTCTCCCTGCCGGGGATGATGACCGGCCAGATTCTCGCCGGCTCGCCGCCCCTGCAGGCTGTCGCCTACCAGATCGTGGTCATGTTCATGATCGCCGCCGCCGTCGCCCTCGGCGCGATGCTGGTGGTGGTCCTCGCCGGCCGCCGCTTCATGGCTAAGGACGCGACGCTGCGGCTCGACCGGCTGACAGCGTTTGAACGTTAGGACGTTTCACGTTCGAACGTTGCCGCCCACCCTCCCGACAGCTTCCACCCGAGTGCCGCGACGGCCGCAGCGGGTGGGCGGGCGGGAACGTTCAAACGTCCAACGTTGTGACGTGCGAACGACCCGCGTCAGGGACGGTAACGAGGATGGGTGTCAGGATTTCGAATCGGGTTCTTCGTTTTCCCACGGCATGGGCGTGCGCTTCGTCTGCTCGTCGGGTAGCGACCACTTGCGGACCGTGACGACGTCCTTCATCTGCGAGATCACCTGGAGGCTGATCTCGCGGGCCAGAGTCTCGAGCTCGGCGAGCGCGGGCCCGGTGAGGAGCTCGTCGAGCACCGACGCGGCCACGGCCTGCAGCGCCTCCTCGCCCTCTGGGCTGTCGACGGTGGCGGTGATGGTCTCCAGCGTGGTGTCGAGGAGGACCTCGCCCACCGCCCGCACCACCGGCTTGACGACCACGTGCGGCAGGGGCAGCGCGCGCAGGCTCGCCGACTCCTCGACCGCGTTCTCGAGGTTGAGCTCGAGCAGTCGGCGGAAGCGCGCGACGGTCTCCTCGTTGCAGAGGATGGCCCGGATCTGGCGGACGAGGACGCGCTCGATCTCGACGCGGCGGGGCTCGACGGTGGCGCGGGCGATGCGGACGTGGGTGCCGTCCCCGATCTCCTCGCCGAACTCGGTGAGGATGCGGACCGCGACCCGGTCCGAGACCTCCTCGGTGATGATGTTGGAGATGTAGGCGACGGAGCGGCTGACGAAGTCCTTGCCGACCCGGGACAGCTCGGACTTCCGCAGCCGCATGTAGATGGAGACGACGCGCAGCAGGCGCAGCGGGCGCAGGGCGGTGACTGGGATCAGGCTGAGCAGGTCGTACCAGTAGAAGATGGGGAAGAAGTACCAGCGCGCGTAACGACGGCTGTGGATGGCCAGCCCCCAGCGCGCGAAGAACTCGATCCAGAAGAGGACCAGGAAGGGCAGGTCGATCTTCCAGAAGTGGTCGATCAGGTGGCCATCGAGGTCGTGGCCGCGGAAGTAGTTGACCGCCAGACGCGGCTCGATCTGCTGCTCGTAGAGTGCGAAGCGGTGGCGCAGGAGCTCGGGCGGGCCGCTCCAGAAGTCGCGCGCGATCGCGGCCAGGACCTCGGGGTTGCGGAGCTGGCTGGCGGCGTGGCCGGTCTCGCGGGCCATGACCTCCTTGATCGCGCCGAGCGCCGCGTCCTGCCCGGAGCGCTCGAAGGGGTTCTCGACGAACACCCGTCGGGTGAGGCTCCGGAGCTCACCGAGGGTCGTCTCGAGGGCGGCCGAGGAGGGGTCGAGCTCGAGCAGCCGCGCCGCGACGTCGGCCTTTTCCCGGAGCTCCCCGGTGAGGGGGTGGGGCTCGATGCCGAGCACCGGGTCCCAGATCCGCGTCACCGGCGGCAGGTACCTGAAGTAGGTCGGGCGGAGCCAGGGGTAGCTGAGGTCGAAGAGGATCAGGCAGAGATTGATGAAGACCACCCAGACCATGAACAGGTCCCAGAGAGAACGCAGGGTGAGGCGTCCGTACTTCGCTCTCCAGGCTCGGAACGATGGCATGAGGATCTCCCGGCTCGGCTGCGGTCAGGGACATTGTAAGGGCACTCAGCGTACGACCGTCGTTTGAAGGTTTCACGTTGAATGGTGAACCTTCCACCCACCCCCCGGTGTTCGATCCCCCGGTTCGACGGCTGCGAGACGCGCCGCTCAACCGGTCACGAGGGTGAACGCTGCAACGCTTCACCGTGCAAACGAGCAAACGTTTCGACGTTCTAACGATTCTGCGCCGGGCCGGGTACAATCCCGGTCGAGACCGGCGCCGGGGGAGGTGCACGATGCCGAAGCTCTCAGCCAAGTCCTCGAAGCTGCAGGCGTCGCCGATCCGCAAGCTCGCTCCGCACGCCCGCGCCGCGGAGGCCCGCGGCACCCGCGTCATCTACCTCAACATCGGGCAGCCCGACATGCCGACGCCGCCCGAGATGATCGCCGAGCTGCACGGGCTGAGCCTCGCCCGCCTCGCCTACGCGCCGAGCGAGGGCCTGCCGGAGGCGCGCGCGGCCTGGAGCGCCTTCTTCGAAAGCTGGGGCATCCGCTTCGCCCCCGACGAGGTCCTGGTCACGAATGGCGCGAGCGAGGCCATCACCTTCGCGCTCGCGATCGTCGCCGGCGGCGGCGGTGAGGTGCTGGTCTTCGAACCCTGCTACACCAACTACCTGAGCTTCGCCGCGCAGGCCGACGTCACGATGCGGCCGGTGACCCTGCGCGTCGAGGACGGCTACCACTTCGGCGCTGCCGAGCGCCTCCGCGAGCGCATCGGACCCAAGACCCGCGGCATCCTCCTCTGCAACCCCTCCAACCCGACCGGCACCGTCTACACCCTCGCCGAGCTCGAGGCGGTGGCGCAGGTGGCCGTCGAGCACGACCTGTTCGTGATCTGCGACGAGGTCTACCGTGAGTTCGTGTTCGGTGGCGGCGAGGTTCGCAGCTTCACCCGCTTCGAAGACCTCGCGCAGCGCATCATCCTCGTCGACAGCGTCTCCAAGCGCTTCAACGCCTGCGGGGTCCGCATCGGCTGCATGGCGACCCGCAACCGCGAGGTCCTCGACGTCGCGCTGCGCTTCTGCCAGGCGCGGCTCTCGGTGCCGACCGCGGAGCAGCTGATGGTGGTGCCGATGCTCGAGCGCGGGCGGGAGTACTCGCGGCGCCTCTGTGGCGAGTACGAAAGAAGGCGGGATGCGGTCTTCCAGGGCCTCGGCGGCATCGACGGGGTGTCGCCGCACCTTTCGGAGGGCTCCTTCTACACCATGACGCGGCTGCCGATCGACAGCTGCGAGGACTTCGCCCTCTTCCTGCTGCGCGACTTCAGCAGCGGCGGCGAGACCCTGTCCCTCGCGCCCGGCGAGGGGTTCTACGTCACCGAAGGCCTGGGCGTCGACGAGGTCCGCATCGCCTTCATGTACGACGCCGAGACCCTGGCGCGCGCGATGCGGATCCTCGACGCCGCGGTCGCGGCCTACCCCGGCAAGCTCGTAGGCGCGAGCTTGAAGTCGTGAGTGTTGAGTTTCGAGTTGTGAGTTCTGAGTTCCCAACCTTCACCCTGGCCTTTCCGGGTGGGTGAGGGATAACTCAAAACTCAAAACTCAAAACTGAGAACTCAGAACTCAGAACTCACAACTCAGAACTCTACTGCGTCGCCTGCTCGATGCGCTCGAGGGCCGGGATGGGCCCGAGTGCCACCAGCACGTCGCCGGCCTCGATACGCTCGTCGGGCCCGGGGTTGAACAGAGTTCGGTCGCCGCGCTTGAGGGCGACCACGATGACGCCGAAGCGCTGCCGGACCTCGGCCCCGACCAGGGTCTTCCCGGCCAGCTCCGAGCTCGGGTGGACAACCACCTCGGCGAGCTCGAGCTCGACCGACGAGCCCATCAACGAGGCTTCGACGAAGTCCACGACCGTCGGCTTGAGGGCGGTGATGGCGAGCCGGGTGCCGCCGACGCGGTAGGGGTTGAGGACCCGATCGGCGCCCGCGAGCCGCAGGCGCTCCTCGGCACCGTCGTCGACCGCGCGCGCGATGATCGTGATCCGCGGGTTGAGCTGGCGGGCGAGGAGGATGGCGTAGACGTTGTGGGCGTCGTCGGCGAGGCACATGATCATCGTCGCGGCGCGGTCGACGCCGGCGGCGCGCAGCACCGCCTCCTGGGTCGCATCGCCCTGGACCACCGCCGCGTGGCGGTCCTCCAGTGCCCGACAGCGCTGGGTATCGAGCTCGACGACCGCGAAGGGCGCACCGTGCTCGGCGAGGACTTCGACGACGGCGCGGCCGGTGCGTCCGTAGCCGCACACGACAATGTGGCGGTTGAGGCTCTTGATCATGCCCATGTCCCTTCGCAGTCCGATCAGGCGGCGCACGTCGGTGTCGAGCATGGCGCGAGCGAGGTTGGTGGCGATGACGAAGATGACGCCGATGCCTCCGAGCGCGAGCAGCATGGTGAAGAGTCGGCCAGCGGTGCCGAGCGGGAAGACCTCGCGGTACCCGACGGTCGTCAAGGTGATCGCCGTCATGTAGAGGGCGTCGAGAGTGCCCGCACCCTCGATGACCCGATAGCCGATGGTTCCGGTCGCGAGGACCGCTGCAACCAGTGCCGCCGATCGAGCGACGACCGATGAGCGGTTGGCCGGCATGGCCCTATCGTACACGCAACTCCGGCGTGGACCGCAGGGGCGGCGGAGAGGCGCCCCTGCTACCATTCGGGGAGGAGGCGCTCATGGTCGAGGCCGAGGGCAGAACCTTCGCGTTCGAGGGTTTCGATGCGCTGACGCCCGAGGTGCTGGAGACCTTTCCGTACGAGTACCCGGAGCGGACCGCACTGGTCGTGATCGAGACCGACGAGTGGAGCTGCGTCTGCCCCTTCTCGGGCCTGCCGGACTTCGGCACTCTGCGGATTCGCTACCAACCCGCGGCGAGCTGCATCGAGCTCAAGTCGCTGAAGTACTACCTGACGAGCTTCCGCTCGGTCGGCGTGTACCAGGAGCACGCGGCCAACCGGATTCTCGAGGACCTGGTCGCCTGCTGCCGGCCGAGCTGGATGGAGGTCGCGCTCGACTACCGCCTGCGCGGCGGGCTCCACACCGTCGTCACCGTCGCCCACGGGAGTCGTTCAAACGATTGAACGTGGAATGGTTTATGGGGTGGCTTCGGGGTTGGGCGCCACGCTGCGATCCGCGGTGGCGGCGAAGACCGCGGTCGCGGCGAGGATGACGACTCCGCCGAGGAGCGCCCAGGCGGTGGGTCGCTCGCCGTGCAGCAGCCACGCCCAGAGCGGGCTCAGGACCGGCTCGAGGAGCAGCAGCAGGGACGACTCGAGCGCGCTGACCCGGGCGACCCCCCGGACCAGGAAGACGTAGGCGAGCGCGATCTGGAAGACGCCGAGGAAGGCGACGATCGCGAGGTCGCCGAGCGCGATTCGGGGCAGCGGCAGCGCGAAGGGCGCAGCCGTCAGGCAGGCCGCGAGGTTGCCGAGGACCACGGCCGCCGCCGCCGAGGCCGGGCGCCCCGGTTCCGTCGCCCGCCCGAGCCAGCGCAGGCCGACGATGGTGAGGGCCCAGAAGACGCCCGACAGAACGGCGACCAGGTTGCCGCGCAGCGGCTCCGGTGCGGTCGCCCAGCTCGGCTGCTCGCCGACGAAGAAGAGCGCCAGACCGAGGCCGAGCGCCGCCATGAAGGCGAGCTGGCGACGCCGGACCGGCTCCGCCAGCAGCCACGGGCTGAGCAGCATGATGTAGAGGGGGGCGGTGCTCTGCAGGAAGATGGTGTTGGCGGCGGTGGTCATCTTGTTGGCGAGGACGAAGCAGATCATCGTGCTGGCGTAGCTCAGGCCGACCAGGGCCGGCCGACGGCTCCAGCCCCGGCGCGCCTCGGGCAGGAGGACGAGCAGCGTCGCCGCCGCGATTCCGGAGCGCAGGCCTGCGATCTGCCAGGCCGAAAGATCGGTGAGCTTGATTGCGGCCCCGCCGGTCGAAAACAGCAGGGCGGCCGCAAGGATGGCCATACGGTCGACTGTTCGCGGGTGCGGTTCATGCACGACGACATGATAAACGCCGCGTTTTCCGCTGTGTTAAGATGCCGCGAATGGCGGAGACGGCAGCAGAGAACCACAGCGAAGCTTCCCTCGCGGGGAGCTCTTTTTTTCGGGCGAGGTGAGGTGATGGCGCAGAACCGGGGGCGGGCCGCGCGCCAGGAGGTGATGGACGCGCCGGCCATGGCACGCACGATCGCGCGCATGGCCGCCGAGATCCTGGAACGGGACGGCGACGGCGTCATGCTGGTCGGCATCCACACCCGCGGTGTGCCGCTCGCGGACCGGCTGGCGAGATCGCTCGAGGAGGTCACTGGGCACAAGGTCTCGGTCGGCCGGCTCGACATCACCCTCTATCGGGACGACGTCGGTCCCTGGCGCCCCGCCCACCAGCAGCCGGTCCTCAAGCGGACGGTGCTGCCGGCCTCGATCGACGACCACGTGATCTACCTGGTAGACGACGTGCTGTTCACGGGCCGGACGGTCAGAGCGGCGCTCGACACCCTGATCGACTACGGGCGGCCGCAGGCGGTTCGGCTGGCGGTGCTCGTCGACCGCGGCCACCGCGAGCTGCCGGTCGCGGCCGACGTGGTCGGCAAGAACATCGCAACGACCCGCTCCGAGGACGTCCAGGTCCGCCTGTCCGAGGTCGACGGCGAGGACGGCGTGTGGATCGGCAGGGAGGTCGGCAATGCCGGTTGAAGCGGCCGCGGCGCTCGCCGCCAAGGACGTGGTGGGCATCCAGCGTCTCAGCCCCGGCGAGATCCAGCTCATCCTGAACACCGCCGAGGAGCTCCTCGAGGTCGCCCGCCGGCCGATCAAGAAGGTGCCGGCGCTACGCGGCTCCACGGTGATCAACCTCTTCATGGAGCCCTCGACGCGGACCCGGTTCTCGTTCGAGGTCGCGGAGAAGCGGCTGTCGGCCGACACCTTGAACTTCAGCGCCTCGGGCTCGTCGGTGAGCAAGGGCGAGACCCTTTTCGACACCGCGAGAAACCTGATGGCGATGGCGCCGGACTTCATCATCATCCGCCACCCGCACTCGGGCGCGCCGCACCGCCTGGCCGAGGTCGTGCCGGCATCGATCGTCAACGCCGGCGACGGCATCAACGAGCACCCGACGCAGGCCCTGCTCGACGCCTTCACGATGTGCCAGCACTTCGGCGGCCTGGAGGGCCTCAAGGTCGTGATCGCAGGCGACATCCGCCACTCACGGGTGGCCCGCTCCAACGCCTTCCTGCTCGGCAAGATGGGCGCCGAGGTGCGCTTCGTGGCGCCCGCCTCGCTGCTGCCGCTCGACGTCGAGGAGCTCGGCGTGATCCCCTTCGTCCGCCTCGAGCCGGCCCTCGAGGGGGCCGACGTGGTCATGATGCTGCGCATCCAGCTCGAGCGCCAGAAGAAGCTCAACTTTCCCTCGATGCGCGAGTACTACGACTTCTTCGCCTTGACGCCGGAGCGGCTGGCCCTGGCCGCCGAGCGCGCGATCGTCATGCACCCGGGCCCCATGAATCGCGGGGTCGAGATCGACTCCAGAGTTGCCGACGGCCCCCGCTCGGTGATCCTCGAACAGGTGACCAACGGCGTGGCGATCCGGATGGCCATCCTCTACCTGCTTGCCGGAGGGCGCAGTGAAGCGGCTTCTGATTCGTAACGGGCGCGTCGTCGATCCGAGCCAGGGCCTCGATCAGGGGATGGACATCCTGGTCGAGGACGGCGCGATCGCAGCGATCGGCGAGCGGCTCGACGCGCGGGGACGGTCGCAGATCCTCGATGCGGCAGGCCTGGTGGTCGCGCCGGGCTTCATCGACCTGCACACCCACCTGTGCGAGCCGGGCCTCGAGCACCGCGAGACGATCGAGAGCGGCTGCCGGGCCGCAGTCGCCGGCGGTTTCACGGCGGTCTGCAGCATGCCCGACAGCAATCCCGTCAACGACGACCCTTCCGTCACATCCTTCATCCGCAAGCGGGCGGAGCAGGTCGGCCTGGCGCGGGTGTACCCGGTCGGGGCGGTGTCGAAAGGCCAGGCCGGCGAGGCGATGGCCGAGGTCGGAGAGATGGTGGCGGCGGGTGCGGTGGCGGTTTCGGACAACCCGCGGCCAGTCCGCAACGCCCTGTTGTTCCGGCGGGTTCTCGAGTACGCGCGCAGCTTCGACATCCCGGTCGCCGCCCACGAAGAGGACCTCGACCTGTCCGACGGCGGCAGCATGCACGAGGGGCGGGTGTCGACCCGGATCGGTCTCGCCGGCATTCCGACCGCCGCCGAGGACGTCATGGTGGCCCGCGACATCCTGCTCGCCGAGCTCACCGGCGGTCGCCTGCATCTCTGCCACCTGTCGACCTCGACCGCCCTCGATCTGGTCCGGATCGGCAAGCGACGCGGTCTGGCGCTGAGCTGCGAGGTCGCCGCCCACCAGTTCGTGCTCACCGACGAGGACCTCGCGAGCGCGGGCTACGACCCCAACTGGAAGGCCAACCCGCCGCTGCGGGGGTCCGCCGAGGCGGAGGCGATCATGCAGGCCATCTACGACGGCACGATCGACGCCATCGTCTCCGATCACGAGCCCAGGCATCTCGACGAGAAGGAGGCGGACTTCGCCGACGCTCCCTTCGGAATGATCGGTCTGGAGACCGCGGTGCCGCTCGCGATCGACCGCCTCGTGCACGGGAAGGTGATCGGTCTGATGCAGCTGGTGCGCCTGATGTCGACCCGCCCGGCCGAGGTCTTCGGCCTGCCCGGCGGCAGCCTGCGGGAGGGCTCCCCCGCGGATCTCACGGTCCTCGACCTGCGCGCCCTGCGCGCGGTCGAGCCGGACTCGTTCCGCTCCAAGGCGCGCAACACCCCGCTCGCGGGGCGGCGGCTGCGGGGCTGGCCGGCCGCGACCATCGTCGGCGGCACCATCGTGTGGCAAGCGGGCAAACGACCGAAAAATTAGGAATTCGGAATTCGGAATTCGGAATTTCCACCCGCCCCGTCTGGCGGTCTTGAAGTTCGTGCCTGACGACGGCAGGCTCTATCAGGTGCAAGGCGCCGGAGATCCGGAATCCGGAGCACGCAGCCGGAAATGGGCAGGGGGGCGGCATTCCGAATTCCGAATTCCGAATTACTCATTCAGACTGTGTTATATTTCCGCTCCCGTGCGTGATCGTACGGTGACGTCTGCGTGCGAGGCCTGCCATGACCCAGGAAACCAACCCCACCGCCAACGAGTTCGAGCGAGCGCTGCGCAACAGCTTCGAGGCCGAAGAGCTGCAACCCGGCGACGTGATCCAGGGCGTGATCGTCGCCATCCACGGTGACGTCGCCCTGGTCGACGTCTCGGGCAAGTCGGAGGCGGTTCTGGACCGCTCCGAGCTCGACGATCTCGGCACGGGCGACCCCGTCGAGGTCGTCGTCGTGTCCGTGGGCGAGGAGACGCGGGTCTCCCGCCGCCTCGCACTCGAGGCCAAGCTCAAGGAACGTCTCAACGATGCCGTCGCTTCGCGCGAGCCGGTCGAGGGCAAGGTGGTCGGACGCCGCAAGGGCGGCTTCGACGTCACCGTCTCCGGCGTCCGCGGCTTCTGTCCGATCTCGCACATCTCCGACGTGCGGGTCGAGGACCTCGACGCCCACCTCGGCCAGACCTACACCTTCAGGGTCCTCGAGTACGACGCCGACAGCCTGCGGCTGGTGGTGTCGCGAGCGGCCCACATGCGCGAGGAGAAGGAGAGGCTGCGGGCCGCGGCATGGTCGCGGCTCGAGCCAGGCGGCGAGCTCACGGGCCGCGTCCGCTCGCTGACCGACTTCGGCGCCTTCATCGACCTCGGGGGGGTGGACGGCCTGGTCCACGTGACCGAGATCGCGCACCACCGCGTCAACCATCCTCGCGAGGCGCTTCAGGTCGACCAGGAGGTGCGGGTCAAGGTGCTCGAGATCGATCGCGCCAAGGAGCGCATCTCGCTGAGCATGAAGGCCCTGATCGCCGACCCGTGGCGCGACGTCGAGGCGCGGATCCCCGCCCGCGGCCCCTTCGAGGGCACCGTGGTGCGCAAGGCCGACTTCGGCGCCTTCGTCGAGCTCGAACCGGGCATCGACGGCCTGCTGCACGTCAGCCAGCTGCCGCCCGGCATGGAGCTCGACACCCTCGCGGTCGGCCAGACGGTTCGCGGCTGGGTGCGCGACATCGACCTCGAGAACCGCCGCATCGGCCTGACCATGCGCCAGATCCCGGACCGCGACCCCTGGGACCGCATCGAGATGCGCTACCAGGAGGGCCAGACCGTCGAGGGTACGGTCGAGAACGGCGCGGACTTCGGGGTCTTCGTCGAGCTCGAGCCGGGGCTCAGCGGCCTGATCCCGATCTCGGAGCTCGGAATCGAGCGGGGCGCCGACCCGCGGTCGGTCTTCCGGCCGGGGGAGAGGGTCCAGCTCAAGCTGATGGGTCTCGACGTCGAACGCCGGCGCATCAGCCTCTCGGTGCGGGCCGTCAAGCGCGATGCGGAGCGTCAGGAGTACCTCAGGCACATGGGATCCGAGACGCCCGCCGAGCCGTCGATGACCGGCTTCGGCGCCCAGCTGGCCGCTGCGCTCGAAAAGAAGCGGTAGGCCTGCTTCCGCGCTTCGCTGGCGCCCGGCGGCACGGCTCGGCGTACCGAGCGGCCGCTGGCCGCCTGTAGGTGTGTATCATTCCCGGGTGGACATTCCGTCGGAAGGGTCGGTGCCGATGAGCAGGACGCTTGGATTGTTTCTGGCCGCTGTGGCGGCGGTGGGGTGCGGCGGCGCGGCCGGCACTGAACCCGGCGCAGCGGCTCCGGTCGCGATCTCGACCGTCGCGGTGAGGCGCCAGCCGGTGGAGCGCACGATCACCGTGGTCGGGACCTTCGAGCCGGTGGCCAAGGTGGCGGTGGCGGCGCAGGAGGAGGGCGTGGTCACCGCGGTGCGCGTTCGCGAGGGTGACCGGGTGCGCGGGGGTGAGGTGGTCGTCGAGCTCGACGACCGCGAGCTCCTCGCCGAGCTCGCCGAGGCGCGCGCTAACCTCGAGGAGGCCGATGCCGCCCTGCACCGCGCTCAGCGCCTGCACGAAACCGGCCTGGCCTCGGCTCAGGAGCTCGACGCGGCGGTCGCCAGGCAGCGCGTCAGTGCGGCGAGGGTCGAGGCCCTCGGAACGAGACTGTCCTTCACGAGGATCGAGGCGCCGGTTGCCGGCGTGGTCACCGCGCGACTGGTCGAGGTCGGCGACCTCGCGTCACCGCGCGGGCCGCTGCTGGAGCTGGCATCGGGCCAGGGCCTGCTGCTCCGGGTGCCTGTCTCCGAGCTCGATGTCGTCCGGCTCCAAACCGGTGATGCGGCTCGGGTGAGCATCGACGCCCTTCCCGAGCTCGAGGTCGTGGGCCGCATCGAGCGCATCTACCCGGCCGCCGACGCGGCCTCCCGGCAGGTCACGGTCGAGCTCAAGGTCGAGGATGTGCCCGCGGGTGTCCGCTACGGTTTTCTGGCTCGGGCCCACCTCGTGCTGGAGCGCCTGCCTGACGCACTGCTTGTCCCCGAGGCCGTGCTCCAGCGCGGTGCGGAGGGCGAGCCCTTCGTGTGGGTGGTGGTCGAGGGCGCGGCCCGGATGAGGGCGGTGACGGTCGGCCACCGCCTCGAGGGCGAGGCGGTCGTCACGTCGGGGCTCGCCGACGGCGAGCTCGTGGTGAGCGAGGGCATCGCCCGCCTGAAGGAGGGAGCTCCGGTGACGGCGGCCGCGCCGAGCCCGGGGGCCGCATCGTGACGGCCCCGGACCGCGGTCGACGCGGCCTGGTCCACTGGGCGATCCTCCACCCGATCGGCACCCTCGTGATCTCGACCGCGATCTGCGTGGTCGGAGTCTCGATGTTCGGCCGGCTGGCCGTCGACCTGCTGCCGAAGATCGTCTACCCCCAGGTGCGCGCCAGCGTCACCAACCCCGGCGTCGATCCCGAGGTCATGGAGCAGACGGTGGCGAAGGTCCTCGAGCCGCGGCTCGCGACGACCGAGGATGCGATCCTCATCACCTCGGACTCGAGCGAGGGGCGGACCGGCGTCGAGGTTCACTTCGCTTACGGCACCGACGTCGACATCGCCCTTCGCGATGCTTCCACCAAGCTCGACCAGGCGCGCGGCGCGCTGCCCGAGGAGGCAGACGCCCCGGTCATCTTCAAGTTCGATCCCTCGCAGATCCCGGTTCTGCAGTTCGCAGTCTCGTCGCCCAGCCGCGACATGGCCTGGCTCAAGCGCTGGTGCGAGGACCAGCTCGCGAAGCAGCTTCTGACGGTGCCCGGCGTGGCCTCCGTCGACGTCTCGGGGGGCCTCGACCGCGAGATCCAGGTGGTGCTCGACCCCGAGCGCCTCCGCTCGTACGGGCTCACCATGTCAGAGGTGCTGACCCGGCTGCGCGAGGAGAACCAGGACATCTCGGCCGGCCGCCTGCGCTCGCAGGGGCGCGAGCTGCTGTCCAAGACCAAGGGGAAGTTCGCCTCGGTGGCCGACATTCAGGCGGTGCGGCTGCCCCTTCCGGGGGGCCGCGACATCGCCCTCGAGGACGTTGCGGAGGTCGTCGATACCTACGCCGACGATCGCCTCTACAGCCGCTTCGACGGCCGCCCGGCGGTCCAGGTGTCCATCTCGAAGCAGCCGGACGCGAACACCGTGCGGGTCGTGGACGGCTGCAACCAGGTCCTCGCCCGGCTCGAGCGGGACGCTTTCTTCCCGCCCGACCTCAGCACGGACGTCGTCCAGGACCAGGCCTATTACGTGCGGGCGGCGGTCAGCGGCGTGGCCCAAGCGGCGTTGGTCGGCGGCGGCCTGGCGATGCTGGTGGTGTTCCTGTTCCTGCGCTCGGGGCGCCGGACGCTGGTCATCGGCACATCGGTGCCGATCGCCCTGCTCGGCTGTGTGGCGCTCATGGGGAGCGCCGACCTCACGCTCAACATCATGTCGCTCGGGGGGCTCGCCCTCGGCATCGGCATGCTGCTGGACAACAGCATCGTCATGCTCGAGAACATCGACCGCCACCAGGGCGAGCACGAGGATCCGCAGGAGGCGGCGCACAACGGCGCCGGCGAGGTGGCATCGGCCGTGACCGCCTCGACCATGACAAATCTCGCCGCAGTTGCGCCGTTCTTCCTCATGGGCGGTCTGACGGCGCTGCTCTTCAACGAGCTCCTGCTGACCATCTCCTTCGCCATCCTGACCTCCCTGGTGGTGGCCCTGACGCTGGTGCCGATGCTGTCGGCGCAGCTCTTCAAGCTGCGTTCGGGCACGCGCCTCGAGCGCTCGCGGCTGCTCGCCATCGTGCCGACGCTGGTCGCTGGTCTCGAGGGAGTCTACCGCCGGCAGCTCCCGTCGGCGCTCCGACACCGCTGGCTGGTGCTCGGCGTGTCGGTGCTGCTGTTCGGCGGGGCCCTCGTCGCCGCCTCCCGGCTCGGCAACGAGTTCCTGCCGCCGGTGGACGACGGCCGCCCGTCGGTGTTCGTCACCATGCCGCCCGAGACCCCGCTCGCGGTCACTGACCAGGCGAGCCGCGCCGCCGAGGCGGCGATACGCGAGATGCCTCACGTCGAGCACGTGTTCGCGACGGCCGGCGGCTTCCTCTGGGGGCGCGGCGCCTTCACCAACCCGACCCGGATCTCGCTCGCCATCGAGCTCGAGCCCCGCAAGGCGCGCGGCATGAGCGCCACGGAGTGGATCGAGCTCGCCGACACCCGGCTGGCGGCGCTGCCGGAGCTCGCCAACGCCCGCGTGCGCATCTCGCCGCCGAGGATCCGAGGCCTCCGGACCTCGAGCGGCACCGAGGACATCGAGGTCAAGGTCTTCGGGGAGGA
>JALOKS010000215.1 GCA_025456385.1 Thermoanaerobaculales bacterium
GATGGTCTCCCAGGCGCCCTGGGCGTTGGGCCGCATGAGCTCGACGGTCGCGCGGCCCTGCTGGGCGTCGATCACCTGCGCGACCCGGCCGTGCAGCAGCGGGCCGTGCTCGACGAACCACGCGTTCGACAGGCTGCCCACCACGTAGGGCACCCCCACCATCAGCAGGATGAACAGGCCCCCCGTCGGCACGGCGCGGTCCAGCTCGCGGCGGCTGCGCACGGTCATGAAGCGCACGATGAGCTGCGGCTGGGCGAGCACGCCGATGCCGACGCCGAGGATGATGGCGGTCACAACGGTCCACCACATGTCGTAGCCGGCGCTCCCCCAGCCGAAGGCGGGCATCGCGGTCCAGCCCTGGTGACCGATCGCCTTGAGGTTGGCCGGGACCAGGTCCGTCATCCCGGTGAGAAAGCGGTGGGCCTCGTTCACGCCGCCGAGGCTCCAGTACGTGAAGACGACTAGCACGACCATGCCGACGACCATGATCGCGCCCTGCAGCGTGTCGGTGTACATCACGGCCTTGAGGCCGCCGGGGATCACGTAGGCGGCAGTGATCACGGCGAAGAGCAGGAGTGCGGTCTCGAAGCTGATGCCGAACTGCGCGGCGGCGAACACGCTGCCGCCGGTCAGCACGGCGGCGGCATAGAGCGGCATGAAGAGAAAGATCACGCTGCCGGCGAGCAGCTGCACCGCCCTGCTCTGGTAGCGCAGGCCGAGCAGCTCGGGGAAGGTGTGGGCACCCAGGTGGTGGCCGATGCGGCGGGTCGGCTCGCCGAGCACGACGAAGGCGATGAAGATGCCGACCGCGATGTTGAGGAACGTGAGCCACAGCAGGCTCATGCCGAACAGGCCCGCGACGCCGCCGAAACCGACGATCGCGGCCGTCGAGATGAAGGTCGCGCCGTAGGAAACCGCCATGACGATCGGGTGCGCGCTGCGCCCGCCGACCAGGAAGTCCGAGGCCGACCGCGTGCCCTTCCAGCCGAGCCAGCCGAGGTAGCCCGTCGCCAGGAGGTAGAGCAGAATGACGACGATGTCGATCGCCCCGATCGCAGGCTGGCCGGCCATGGTTCCTCCGCAGGGTTGAAGGGCGCCGACACCCGGCGCGGCGCGGCGAGGATACCGCTGGCTTCCCGCGTGCTTCGTAGACCTGGGACAGCAAACCGATGGAAAGCTACAAGGTCGTCCGCCCCGAGCACCTCAACCACTACGGCTACCTGTTCGGCGGCTTCCTGCTCAAGTGGGTGGACGAGATCTCCTGGATCGCGGCGAGCCGGGATCACCCGGGGTGCATGTTCGTCACGGTCGGCATGGACCGGGTCGAGTTCCACCGCAGCGTCCGGCAGGGCACGGTGCTGCGGTTCGCCGCCCACCCGACGAGGCGGGGGCTGACGTCCGTGCAGTACGAGGTGAACGTCTACGCCGACGACCTCGAGACGGGCGCCGAGGAGCCGATCTTCTCGACCCACGTGAGCTTCGTCTGCCTCGACGCGCACGGCCGGAAGGCGCCGCTGCCGGGCGAGGGGCCGGTCGGCGCCTCGGGCGGCCCCGCCCGTTAAGCTTCGTTTCAGGTCCGGTCGGGCAGACTGCCCGTTCCGGATCGCCGGCCACGCCGTGTGTGGAGACCGCCAATGACACTCCCCCCCTCCCGCTCCGGCCGCGCGCGCCGCGCCCGGGCGTGCGCGCTCGTCCTGCTCGCGCTCGCTGCCCCCGCGGGCAGAGCCGCCGACACCGTCGCGGTGAGCGCCGATCAGGAGCAGTCGCTCGGCATCCAGACGGCCCCCCTCGGGCGGCACGCGGGCGCGGTCGCGACCGGGCTGCCTGCGCGAGTGGTGATCCCGCCGCAGCAGGTGCATGCCCTCGCGGCCCCCGTCGGTGGCCTGGTGGCGCAGGTCGCCAAGGCGCACAACGACCCCGTGGCGGCCGGCGAGGCGGTCTTCGTCCTCTCCAGCGCCCAGCTGGTCGACGACCAGGCCGCGCTCTTCAAGGCGGCCAGCCAGCAGCGGCTGCTCGCCGAGAACAGCGCGCGGGACGGCCGGTTGCTCAAGGAGGGCATCGTTCCCGAGGCCCGCTACCGCGCGGCCCGCGCCGAGGAGCAACGCGCCGAGGCGGAGGTCCGGGCCCTGCGCGAGCGGCTGCGCCTCGCCGGACTCGATCCCGACGACGTCCGCCGCACCGAGACCGAGGGCGCGCTGACCGACCGGGTCGCCGTCCGCGCGCCGATCGCCGGCGTGCTCGTCGAGCTCGATGCGGGGGTCGGCGCGCGGGCGGAGGCGGGCACGCTGCTCGGCAAGGTGGCCGACCTGTCGCGGCTCTGGCTCGAGGTCCAGGTGCCGGTGGATCAGGCGGCGCTGCTGCAGCCCGGCATGCCGGTGACGGTGCCCGGCGTCGGGGTGGCCGGGAGGCTCGCGCTGGTGGAGTCGGAGATGTCCGGCGCCCAGACGGTCACGGTCCGCGCCGAGATGGGCGAGGCCGCGTCGACCCTGCGCCCCGGCCAGTCGGTGGAGGCCCGCATCGGGGCGCTGGCGGACGCCAGGCACTGGCGCGTGCCGTCGGCCGCCCTCGCCTGGCAGAGCGGCGGCACCTACCTGTTCGTGGCGGCCCCCGGCGGCTTCCGCGCGGTTCCGGTCCAGGTGCTCAGCCAGTCGGCGGCCACCGCGGGGGTCACCGGCGAGCTCTCCGGCGAGGAGCGGATCGCCGTCAAGGGCGTGGCCGCGCTCAAGTCGATCTGGCTGGGCAAGGCGGAGGCCGGCCAGTGACGCCCGAACGGCTCGTCCGGTTCGCCCTCACCCAGCGGGTCTTCGTTCTGGCCCTCGCGGTCCTGCTGGTCGCCGGCGGGGTGGCCGCGTTCCGCGATCTGCCGATCGACGCCTTTCCCGACGTCTCGACCGCGCAGGTGAAGATCATCCTCAAGGCGCCCGGCATGACGCCCGCCGAGGTGGAGACGCGGATCACGGTGCCGCTCGAGCTCGAGATGCTCGGCATCCCGCGGCAGCGCATCCTGCGCTCGACCTCGAAGTACGCGATCGCCGACATCACCATCGACTTCGAGGACGGCACCGACATCTACTGGGCGCGCCAGCAGGTGGCCGAGCGCCTGAACAGCGTGCTGCCCGATCTGCCGGCGGGAGTCAGCGGCGGCCTCGCCCCCATCACCACGCCCCTCGGCGAGATGTTCATGTTCACGATCGAAGGCGAGGGCCTGTCGCTCGCCGAGCGCCGGGCCCTGCTCGACTGGGTGATCCGACCGCAGCTGCGCACGTTGCCGGGCGTCGCCGACGTCAACGCCCTGGGCGGCTACGTCAGGACCTTCGAGGTCGTCCCCGACAACGCCGCGCTCGACGCCCGCGGCGTCGCGCTCGGGGACCTCGCGGAGGCGCTCGAGAAGAACAACCGCAACGACGGGGCAGGGCGGGTCGAGCAGGGCGAGGAGGTCTGGCTGGTGCGCGTCGAGGGGGCGGCCCGCTCGCTCGAGGACCTCGCCGAGATCGTCGTCGCGGTCGTCGACGGCGTGCCGGTGCGCGTGTCCGACGTCGCGCAGGTGCGGATCGGCAGCCTCACGCGCTACGGTGCGGTGACGAAGGACGGCCGCGGCGAGGCGGTGGAGGGCCTGGTGCTCGGGTTGCGCGGCGCGAACGCCCGTCAGGTCGTCGCCCTCGTGCGGCAGAAGCTCGCCGAGCTGGCACCGATGCTGCCCGAGGGCGTGCGCACCGAGGTCTTCTACGATCGCGGCGGGCTGGTCGAGCGCGCGGTCGGCACGGTGTCGCGGGCGCTCGTCGAGGCGGTCGTGCTGGTGCTGATTCTGCTGCTGCTCTTCCTCGGCGAGCTGCGCGCCGCGCTGGTGGTCGCCTTGATCCTGCCGCTGGCGGCGCTGTTCACCTTCATCATGATGCGCGTCTTCGGGATGTCGGCGAACCTCATGAGCCTCGGGGGCCTCGCCATCGCGATCGGCATGCTGGTGGATGCCGCGGTCGTGGTGGTCGAGAACATCGCGGCGCAGCTCGGGGACGAGCAGGCGACCGGCCGGTTCCCGCGACTGCACGTCATCTACCGCGCGGCGCGCGAGGTCGCGGCGCCCGTGACCTCGGGCATCGTGATCATCGCGATCGTGTTCCTGCCGCTGCTGACCCTGCAGGGGCTGGAAGGCAAGCTGTTCGGGCCGGTGGCGTTGACGATCGTCTTCGCCCTGGCCGGCTCGCTGCTCCTCTCGCTCACCGTGATTCCGGCGCTCAGCTCCTTCCTGCTCAAAGCGGGCTCGCACGGCGAGCCCTGGCTGCCGCGCACCCTGCTCGCGCTGTACGGCCCGATGCTCGAGGTCGCCCTGCGCCACCCCGTCGCGATCGGCGCCGGGGCGCTGGCCATGCTGGTCGCCGCGGCGGCGACCTTCCCCTTCATCGGCAAGACCTTCATGCCGACGATGGACGAGGGCGACGTGATCATGCAGCTCGAGAAGCTGCCGTCGATCAGCCTGGACCAGACGGTGGCAACCGACCTGCGGGTGCAGCAGGCCGTGCTCGCCCGGGTGCCGGAGGTGAAAGGCATCGTCGCGCGCTCCGGCTCGGACGAGCTCGGCCTCGATCCGATGGGACTCAACCAGACCGACACCTTCATGGTGCTCGCGCCGCGCGAGACCTGGCGCAATCCCGACAAGGAGTGGCTGATCGGCGAGCTGCGGCAGGTGATGGAGCAGTTCCCCGGCGTCGCCTTCAGCTTCACGCAGCCCATCGACATGCGGGTGTCGGAGATGCTCACGGGAACCCGCGGCGACCTCGCCGTCAAGGTCTTCGGCCCGGACATCGACGAGCTCAACCGCCTCGCGGGCGAGGTCGAGCAGGTGCTCAGGGAGATTCCCGGCGCGCAGGACGTCTTTCTCCTCAAGAACGAGGGCGTGCAGTACCTCAAGGTCGACGTGGACCGGCTCGCGGCCGGCCGCCTCGGCGTCGAC
>JALOKS010000216.1 GCA_025456385.1 Thermoanaerobaculales bacterium
TTTCATGCGCCGGGTGCGTGCCGCCCTGGCCGACTCGCAGCTGACGGTCGGGGAGGTTGAGGAGCTCAACCTGTTCCTCGAGCAGGTCATCGAGGAGTCGGGGGTGCCGGCGATGCAGATTGGAATTCGGAATTCGGAATTCGGAATTCGGAATGCCGCCCTCCCACCCCTGATTTCGGTTCGTGCCGCCCTTCGGCGTGAGCTCTCAGAGATTTCATTTCACGGTCCCGCCCCAGGTCTCGGGCGCCGCTCCAACGACGGGGGGGTGGTCGGGAATTCCGAATTCCGAATTCCGAATTCCGAATTTGTATGAGCGCCTCCCGCTTCGTCCTCAAAACCCCTTTCGAGCCTGCCGGCGACCAGGTGCAGGCGATCGAGAAGCTCGTCGAGGGCGTCGAGGCCGGCGTCGCCTACCAGACCCTGCTCGGGGTCACCGGCTCGGGCAAGACCTTCACCATGGCCAAGGTGGTCGAGCGCACCAACCGGCCGACCCTGGTGCTCAGCCACAACAAGACCCTGGCGGCGCAGCTCTACCAGGAGTTCAGGGCCTTCTTCCCCGACAACGCGGTCGAGTACTTCGTCTCCTACTACGACTACTACCAGCCCGAGGCCTACGTGCCCTCCTCGGACACCTACATCGAGAAGGAGACCTCGATCAACGAGGAGATCGACCGCATGCGGCTGTCGGCGACGCGCTCGCTCTTCGAGCGCCGCGACGTGCTGATCGTCGCCTCGGTGAGCTGCATCTACGGCCTCGGCTCGCCGGAGGCCTACTTCGGCATGCTGCAGCTGTTCGAGAAGGGCGTCGAGCAGCCGATGGAGGAGGTGCTGCGCCAGCTCGCCAAGATGCAGTACGAGCGCACCCACCTCGACCTCGCGCCGGGCGCCTTCCGCCTGCGCGGCGACACCCTCGAGATCTTCCCGCCCTACGACGACAGCGCGGTGCGGATCTCGTTCTGGGGCGACCAGGTGGAGCGGATCGAGCGCATCGACCCGGTGCGCGGGGCGGTGCTCGGGGACCTCGAGAGGCTGCCGGTCTACCCGCGCACCCACTACGTGACGCCGCGCTCGCAGCTGCTCGCCGCCGTCGACGGCATCCGCGCCGAGCTCGACGGACGCCTCGCCGAGCTCAACGCCGCCGGCAAGCTGCTCGAGGCGCAGCGGCTCGCACAGCGCGCGAACTACGACCTCGAGATGCTGACCGAGCTCGGCTACTGCCAGGGCATCGAGAACTACTCGCGCCACCTCACCGGCCGCGCCGCGGGAGAGCCGCCGCCGACCCTGCTCGATTACTTCCCGGCCGACTTTCTGTGCATCATCGACGAGTCGCACGTCACCGTGCCGCAGGTCGGCGGCATGTTCCACGGCGACCGCTCGCGCAAGCAGACCCTCGTCGACTTCGGCTTCCGCCTGCCCTCGGCGCTCGACAACCGCCCGCTGACCTTCGCGGAGTTCGAGGGCCGCGTCCGCCAGGTGGTCTTCGTGTCGGCGACCCCGGGGCCCTACGAGCTCGCCCACTGCGAGGGCGAGGTGGTCGAGCAGCTGATCCGTCCCACCGGGCTGCTCGACCCCGAGGTCGAGGTGCGGCCGGCGGCGCAGCAGGTCGACGATCTGCTGGCCGAGATCCGCGAGGTCGTCGCGCGCGGCGAGCGGGTGCTGGTGACGACGCTCACCAAGCGCATGGCCGAGGACCTCTCGAGCTACCTCGCCGAGACGGACGTGCGGGTGCGCTACCTGCACTCGGAGATCCACACCCTCGAGCGCTCGGCGATCCTCGCCGACCTGCGCCGCGGCGAGTTCGACGTGCTGGTCGGGATCAACCTGCTGCGCGAGGGCCTCGACCTCCCGGAGGTCTCGCTGGTGGCGATCCTCGACGCCGACCAGGAGGGCTTCCTGCGCTCCGAGACCTCGCTCATCCAGACCATCGGCCGCGCCGCCCGCAACCTCGGCGGCCGGGCCATCCTCTACGCGGACGCCGAGACCGGCTCCATGCAGCGCGCGCTCGCCGAGACCAGGCGCCGCCGCCAGACCCAGCACGAGTACAACCTCGAGCACGGCATCGAGCCGCGCTCGATCGTCAAGGACGTGGCGAGCCCACTGCTCGCGATGGCCGAGCTCGACTACTACGGCCCCGGCTCACGGGCGCAGCGCGTCGCCGACCGCAGCGACGAGGACATCCCCGACGACGCCCTCTCCCTCAACACCCTGATCGCCGAGCTCGAGAAGAGGATGAAGGCGGCGGCGAGGACGCTCGAGTTCGAGGAGGCGGCGCGGCTGCGCGACCGCCTCAAGGAGCTAATGATGAATTTTGAGTTTTGAATTTTGAATTCTCGTCCCGCCTCCATCCGGTCGCGTTGAAACCGGGGAAGGCGGCCGGGAACTCAAAATTCAAAATTGAGAATTCAAAATTTGCAGCGCTAGCTGCCGCGGACGGCGATGAAGGCGACGTAGGCCGCGAAGGAGGCGACCATCGCCGCGCCCTCCCAGCGGCTGATGCGGCCGTCGCGGAGGACGATCGCGCCGGTGAGGACGGTCGCCGCGACCAGGATCGGCAGGTCCTGGGTGATGACGAAGCCGCTCACCGTAGCCGGCTGGATGGCGAAGGCGAGCCCGACCACCGCCCCGAGGTTGAAGATGTTGGAGCCGAGCACGTTGCCGACGCCGATCTCCGACTCGCCCTTGAGGACCGCGGCTCGAAGCGGCGGGCGATCTCGACGCCGCCCCGGACGAGCATCTCCGACCCCAGCACCAGGACCGCGATACCGGCAAGGGTCAGCCCGAGCTGGGCGGCCATCGAGCCGCGGACGATGGTCTCGGTCGTGTCCACGCGCTTCGCCTGCGAGATCGCGAGCCACAGGAAGGCGGCGAAGACCGCCAGCAGCAGGCAGGCGGTCCCTCGTGAGATGCGGCCGTCCCAGGCGAGCGCCATCAGGAGCGCCGGCGGGATGAGACCGGCCACGAGGTCGCGCAGCAGCACCCGGCGGGCGCCGACGACGTGGATCGGCGCCACCACCGCCGCCGCCCCGAGCACCAACAGCAGGTTCATGATGTTGGAGCCGACGGCGTTGCCGAGGCTGAGGTCGGCGCTGCCGCGGATCGCCGCCAGCACCGAGACCGAGAACTCGGGCATCGAGGTGCCGAAGCCGACCACCGTCAGGCCGACCACCATCGGCGAGATGCCGAAGCGGATCGCGAGGCGCGACGCCCCCTCCACGAGCCAGGAGGCGCCGAGGCCGAGCGCGGCGGCGCCGCCGCCCAGGAGGAGCCAGGGGAGGAGGGAGGCGAGGTCCATCAGGAGAGGTATCCTACCACCACCCGGGCCTCGTGATTCCGACATCTAAACGTCTGAACGTTCAACGTTTGAACGTTTTAGAACGCGACGCCGAAGCTGATGAAGAACTGGCCCTGGCCCTCGTCCGGCGCGCGGTCGAGCTTCCAGGCGTACTCGGCGCGCAGCGGTCCGGCCGGCGTGCGGTACTGGAGGCCGAGGCCGGCCCCCCAGCGGATGTCTCCGAGCTCGACCTGCGACGGGGAGCCCCAGACGTTGCCCGCGTCGACGAAGGCGGTCGCCCAGAAGTCGCCGGCGACATGGCGGCGGTACTCGAGGTTGAGGAGGACGAGGGCGTTGCCGCCGATCGGGCTGCCGCCGAGGATGGTCTGGCCGGGGACTCCGAGGCTGTCGGTGTCGAAAGCGCGGTGGCTGTTGCGGCCGCCGGCGAAGAAGCGGTAGGCGAAGGGTATCTGGAGGTTCTCGGCCAACCCCGGCGCGGAGTCGAAGGGCGTGATGAAGCCGAGGTGCAGGCCGGCGGCGCCGAAGCCGTGCCAGAGCGGGCCGTAGGCCGTGGCGCCGGCCTGGACCTTGAGGAAGTGCTCATCGGCGAGGAAGACGGGAAAGGCGTACTGGAGCGAGGCCGAGGCGAAGAGCCCGCGGTCGGGGGCCAGCAGGTTGTTGCGGGTGTCCCACTCCAGGCTCGGGGTGATCGAAGCGACCCTCGACTCCTCCACGGTTCCCGCGCTCGCGGGGTCGATCGGCACCTCCTGGTCGACGATCTCGTAGTCGTAGCGGAACCAGGGCCGCAGAGGTCGGCGCAGGCGATCGCCGAAGTCGACCCACAGGCCGCGCCGCAGCAGCTCGCGGTCGGCGACGATCTCGGTGGTGCGGTAGACCGCCAGGTACCCCGGCACCGGCAGCCCGAGAGGCCGGCGGTGGCGCAGCGACAGCGAGTACTGCTGCCTGCTCTGCGACAGCGAGGCCTCGGCGGCGAAGCCCCAGGCGCGGCCGAGGAGATTGAGGTGCGACCAGCCGAGGGTCAGCCGCGCCGCGTCGACCTCGCCGTAGCCGATGCCGACGAGGACGGACCGCTGCTCGCCCTCGTCGAGGCGGACGACGATGTTTCGGACGCTGCGGCTCTCGTGGCCCGGCATCTGCACGAGCGCGACGCTGCGGAAGAGCCCGAGCTCGAAGAGGCCCCGCTGCGCCGCGATGAGCCGGCGCCGCGAGAGGGGCGCCCCGGGAGTGACCCCGGCCCGCTCCACCACCCCGGCGACGACCGGCTCGCGGGTCCTCACCAGGCCGGCGATGATGACCTCGCCGACGCTCACGAAGGACCCGGGCTCGACCCGGAAGGCTCGACCGCCGCCGGGCTCCACGGCGCGCCGGCCTCGAGCCCGAGCGGCCGCTCCTCCAGCTCGGCCGCCGCCTCGACCGGCAGGTTCTGGAGCTGCACCTCGGAAACAGACCACCGCTGCCCCGCCACGACCTCGAACACGACCCGGACCGCGGCCTTGTCATCGACCTTCTCGATTCGCGGTGGCGCGACCGTGGCGAAAGCGAAACCCTCTCGGTGCAAGAGATCGAGCAGCGACGAGCGGTCGAGCTCGAGGGTGGCGGAGCTGATGCGCTGCTGCATCCGTCCCCCCGCGCCGCCTGTCCTGACCGTCACCGCCGCCTCGAGTGTCTGTCGCCGCACCCCGGCGGCGCCCGGGAACTCGACGGCCGCTACGTCGAGCTTCGGGCCCGGGTCCACCACGAGCCTGAGCACCTGCTCTCCCTCGCCGGGATCGAGCCGCGCCGAGACCGCCGCGAGCAGGTGCCCCGCCTCCTGCAGGCGCTCCGCCACCAACTCCGCGAGGGCTTCGGTCTGCGCCGGGTGCAGCTCGTCCCGCGTCGGGTCCGGCAGCAGGCGCCGGGTGGCCTCGATGACATCCGCCGGCGCCTCGAGCTCGAGGCGAGAGCGCAGGCCGGCGTCGACACGGAGCACGACGTCGACCTGGGTGCCGTCGGCGATCCGCTCGACCTCGATCACCGCCGCCTCCCAGTAACCCATGCCGCGCAGCGCGAGCTCGGTGCGCTCCCGCAGCCGCTCCTCGAGCCGGGCGGTGAGCCGCGCGCCCGGCTTGAACGTGGGCAGGGCCGCGGCCGCGTCCTCGGGTCTCTCGATGCCCTCGAGCGCGACGGAGCGCAGGACCTGCGGCGGACCCGGTACCACCAGGAGCTCCAGCTCGACGGTGTTGCTGCCGCGGTCGTAGTTGAGGTAGGCCTCGACGAGCGCGGCCGCGAAGCCCCGGTCCTGCAGGCGGCGCTCGACCCGGCGACGTCCGATCTCGATCCCGGAAGCGGTCACCGGGTCCCCGGGCTTGAGCCGCAGCCAGCGCCGGACGCGCGTTCTGAGGACGAAGTTGTCGGTGTCGACGACGATCCTCGAGATCGTCGACCGGTAGCTGATGTCGACGACCAGCTCGAGCCCGGCCGGAGACTCGGTGACGTCGACCCGCAGCCGTTCCACGCGCCCGCGGGCGTAGGCCGTGCGGATGACCTCCCGCAGGTTCGCCCGGTCGAGCGGTTCGCCGACCCGGAGGCCGAGGAGGTCGGCGACCAACGCCGCGTCGACAGGGCCCTCCGCCTCGACGCGAATGCTCGCGATGACGGCGGACGGCCCGTCGGAGGCCGCCGCCGGGCCGGCGGCCGCAGCCAGCGCGGCCGCCAGGTAGAGCCCGAGCCGGGCGATCGCCGGCGCGCGGAGCCGAGAGCCCTGACCCATGGCTTCAGTAGGGCCGCCGCAGCTTGATGTCCGCGGCCAGGGTTCCGTCCTCGCGCTGCGAGGCCTCGAGGAAGAGGCCTGGAGCGAGGTACCAGCGGCTGGTGATGATCTGCTCCCGCTTGCCCGACAAGGTCGTCTGGAGGATCACGGTCCAGGACGGCGTCAACTGCTTGACGATCGACAGGCGGGCGGTCGGGTTGCCGGTGGAGTCGGCGGAGAAGGGGTCGACCCGCACCTCATCGATGGGCAGGACCATCTGCGCGCGTTCGCTCAGCACCGAGGTCAGGCGGTTGCTGAGGATCGACGACGCGAGGCCGAGGCCGACGGCGCCGGTGCCGAGGCCCTCGGCGCGGTAGCCGACGCCGAGCAGCGAGTAGATCTCGGGCGCGCTGAGGGGAGGTGTCGACACCGCGGTCGACATGAAGTTGTCGAAGGTCCCGGAGAGGTTGAGGGTGACCTGGAACTCCTGCACCCAGGTCGAAGCCTGGAGATCGAAGAAGGGCTCGACGGCCATCGGGTTGGAGAAGCTGATCGACCCGCGCTCGACCTCGTAACGGGTGCCCAGGAACGTCGCCTCGCCACCTTCCAGGATCTCGATCTGTCCGACCAGGCCCGGCCGGTTGGAGGTGCCTGTGACGTCCAGGACCGCCGAGCCGTCGAGGCGGACGAAGGGGCTGCGGAGGCTGATGCTCTCCTCGGCCTCGACCTGAAGGTCGAGGCGCAGGCCGCCCTCGGGTGAGGGGCGCTCGGCGGCGGCGAGCCAGCGCAGCAGCAGGTCGCTGGCGCTGTCGCGGCTGACGAGGCTCATGCGGTCGACCTGAAGCTCGCCCGACAGGCTCAGATCGTCGACCGGCCCGCTCAGGCGCCAGTCGCCCGACAGCCTCGCCTCGAGGGCGGGCAGGACCTCGAAGCGGACACCGTTCGCGGTGCCGCCGAGGACCAGCATGATGGAGCCGCCGCGGTCGAGGATGCGGCCGCTGCAGCGGCCGCGGCCGCCCATGAGCCGGAAGTCGACGCCCTTGAGCTCGATCTCTTCCGACGACAGCAGGACCGTGCCCTGGACCTGGGAGAGGATGGTGCGGGTTCCCGGCAGGCGGAAGGAGGCGCGGCCGATCTCCGCGATCCCCTCGAAGAGCGGCGTTGCGGTGGTGCCGAGGATCTCGACCACACCGGTCGCGCGGCCCGCGGGCTCCCAGTCCGGCATCAGGAAGCGGAGGAGGAGGGCGTCCATGGTGCCCGAGACGTTGCCGCGCAGCCCGCCGTCGGCGGCGATCGCCCAGCGCACGAAGAGCGTGTCCTCGAGGGCCCGCAGCTGGAGGCCCGCTGCCGCGAAGCCTGCGTCGTTGAGCGTGAAGCGGGCGGGCGCGACCAGCTCCACCGGCTGCTCCGCGAGCTGGAGGTCGAGGCGCTGCAGGACGCCGGTGATGCGCGGCAGCGGCTCGTCGTCCCACTCGATGTCGAAGCTCGCGCGGCCGGTGCCGGTCAGCGGCACCCCCGAGTCGGGGAGCAGCAGGCCGAGCAGGGATTGCGCCGAAACCAGCGTCAGCTCGCCGCTGCCGCGGAGGGAGCCGTCCTCGCCGCGGCCGAGGGCGGCGCGAGCGGCGAGTGCGTCCGCGATCGTAGCCTCCACCTCGATCGTTTCGAGCCCGGCGACGGCGTCGAGGCGGGCGCGCTCGGAAACGAGCTGGAGCCTGCCGGTCGGGCGCCCGCCGAGCGGCACCTGGAAGTCGGCCGAGACGTCGGCCCGTGCTCCGGCAAGGCCCGTGGCGGCGGCACCGAGAGGCAGCAGGCTCAGCCGCGGCCAGCGCAGGTTGCCGGTGACCTCGGCCGCCGGCACGTCCCACCACAGCTCCGCCTCGAGACCGCGATCGCTCGTCAGATCGCGACAGGCGAAACGCCCCTCCGCGAGCTCGACCAGGGTGCTCGCGTTGCCCACGTCGAGGCCGGCGAGCGTGAGCTCCTCGATGCTGACGAGCCAGGAGCCACGCGGCAGGGCCAGGGGCCCCTCGAGCACGCCGTCGAAGGAGAGCGTGCCGGCGCCGACCGCGGACTCCAGGCCGAACCACGAGGCCGCCGCCGCCAGGGGCAGGCGGCTGCCGCGGGTGGTCAGCTGAAGCTGATCGTCCGCCGCATCCTCGTCCCAGCGCAGCCGGCCCTCGACCTCGCCGGAGCCGTCCCCGATCTGGAAGTGGGCACCAGCGACGCGCAGCCCCTCCCCGCTCACGCTCAGATCCGCGACCAGCCGGTCGATCGCGATCGGCGGCAGCAGCAGGGGGCGGGCGTCGACGTGCGCGGTGAGGATCAGCTCGTCGAAGGGTCCGCTGAGGTTGACCTCGAGGCTGCCGGCGCCTCCGATCTCGGCGGGGAGGACGGGCGAGCCGACAAGCGCATTGACCAGGCCGGCGACCTCATCGAGGCGGGCCGGGTCGGCCGCCAGCGACCACGCGGGCTCCCAGCCGTCGAGTGCGAGCGTACCCTGCCAGCGCAGGGTCGAGTCGCCGACCTCGAGGTCGGACCCCGAGAAGCGCAGGAGGCCGTCGCCGGCGAGATCGATGCCGAGAGCGCCGGCGACCGGCAGCGCGGCGGCGCTCGGCCGCAGCGCGACGTCCGCGTGCCCGTCCCCCGCCGGGAACGCCCTGCCGCGCCAGGCGGCGGTGGCCGCGACATCGAGCCGCGACCCGAGCCCCGCCGGCTCGACGCCGATCGTGGCCAGGAAGCCCGCGAGGGAAAGATCGGAGATCGCGACCTCGACCTGATGGGCGTAGGCGCCGCCGAGGCCGTCGAGCCGGTAGCTTCCGCTCACGCTGCCGCCCAGGAAGCGCGCCCGAGAGAGAGTGCCGCGCAGGCTGCGGTCGCGCCCGAGCTCGAGGTCGCCCTCGGCGTCCTCGAAGCGGTAGCTCTCCACCTCGAGCCACGGCGCCTGGACGTGCGCGGCGAGCGGGAACTCGGCGGCACTGTCGAGCGCGAGGTCGAAGGCCGCGCGGCCGCCGAGCAGGCCGCCGCCGCGGATGAAGCTGTCCAGACGGCCCACGTCAAGCTGGCCGCTCACCGCGGCCGTCGCCCGCCCGGCGGCCACGCGGCCGCGGCCTGCCAGCGAGAGACCGTCTCCCGTGAGCTGGAAGGTGGCGAGGTCCAGGGCCTCGGCGGCGAGCTCGTAGCGGGCGCGCACCGCCACCTCGACGGCGGGCGCGCGCCCGATCTGGAAGCGGACCCGTGGCACCTCGGCGTAGCCCCGCGCGGCGAGGCCGTCGTCCGTCCAGGCCGCCCGCAGGTCGTCGAAGGCGAGCGCGGTGCGGCCCGGCAGGTTGATGCCCTCGAAGGAGACGTCGTCGAGCTCGAGGTGGCGGACTCTCAGCGTGAGCGACTGCTCGCTGCCGCCCTCCCCCGGCGGCAGGCCGTCGAGCGCGACGTGGACGCCGCTCGCGGCCAC
>JALOKS010000217.1 GCA_025456385.1 Thermoanaerobaculales bacterium
AACCTGCTGAGCGTCGCCCTCCAGTACGGCAACGCCTTCGGCCAGGGGATGCAGGCGGCCGCCCTCAAGCCGGCCGACTTCTTCGGGAACGACGACGTCCTCTACCTGATGGAGGACATGGCGACCGGCGAGATCCGGCTCTCGATCCTCTGGGAGTGGCTCCACAAGCGGGCCCGGCTCACCGAGGCCGACGGCGAGACCGGCCTCGCGGCCGGCGCGGTGTTCACGCCGGAGATCTTCCGACGGCTGCTCGCCGAGGAGCACGCCAAGCTGCTCGCCGCGCGCGACACCGACGTCTACCCGGAGTCGAAGGCGACCACCCTGCCGATCGCGCGCGAGATCGTCGAGGCCTACGTCCTCGACCCGGTCAAGATGCCCTGGTACATCGACCTCCTCAACATCAACCTCGACAACCACGACCTCGAGGTCGCCACGGAAAGGATCCGGCTCTTCATGAAGCGCTTCAAGAAAGACGGCACCCGCACCATCGAGAACCTGGACACCGCGAGCGCCTCTCCCGAGGGCGGGTCCGCCGACTTCGCCGCGCGGACCGCGGCCAGCCGGAGCTTCATGGCGAGCCCGCGCTTCGCCGGCGTCACCCGGCTGTACACCGCCCGCCAGGTCGCCGCCCAGCAGGGCACCATCGCCCAGGACTACACCGTGGCGCGGCGGGCGGCCGAGGACTTCCACCGGCGGCTGCGCGAGCTCTTCGGCGAGCGGAAGTCGATCACGACCTTCGGGCCCTACTCGCCCGGCCAGGCGGTGGTCATGAAGCGCGCCGGCATCGAGGGCATCTACCTCGGAGGCTGGGCGACCTCGGCCAAGGGCTCGGTCACCGAGGACCCCGGCTCGGACCTCGCGAGCTACCCCCTGAGCCAGGTCCCGGACGAGGCGGCGCCGATCGTGCGCGCCCTGCTGACCGCCGACAAGAACCAGGAGTTCCTGCGCTCGCGGATGAGCGACGAGGAGCGCGCCGCGACGCCGGCCGTCGACTTCCGGCCCTTCATCATCGCCGACGCCGACACCGGCCACGGCGGCGACGCCCACGTCCGCAACCTGATCCGGCGTTTCGTCGAGGTCGGCGTACCCGGCTACCACATCGAGGACCAGAAGCCGGGCACCAAGAAGTGCGGGCACCAGGGCGGCAAGGTCCTGATCCCTGTCGACGAGCAGATCAAGCGCCTCAACGCCGCCCGCTTCCAGCTCGACGTGATGGGGGTGCCCGGCATCCTGGTCGCGCGCACCGACGCCGAGGCCGCGACCTTCCTCGACGGCAACGCCGACGAGCGCGACCAGCCCTTCCTGCTCGGCGCCACCAACCCCGAGGTCCCGAGCTGGAAGGCGTGCAGCCTGGCCGTGCTCAGGCTCTTCCACGAGCTCGGCGCGGAGGAGCTCAATGGGCACCTCCTGTACGAGCTGTCGCCGGCCGCGCTCGAGCGCGCCGTCGCATGGCTGGAGCAGGCCGGGGTCACCGCGACGATCCGCGAGGCGCTGACGGCCCGGGCCCCCGGCTCGGCCATAGAGCCCCTGCTCGACCGCGCCCTCGACCGCGCCGCCTCCCTGTGGGAGGCCGAGGCCGGGGTCACCACCTTCGCGCAGGCGGTCGCCGACCTCATGACCTTCCAGGTCGAGGAGGGGCAGGAGCCGGGGATGGCGGTCGAGGAGTGGCTGCAGTGGGCGGGCGGCGTGTCTCTCGAGGAGGCCCGCGCCAAGGCCCGCTCGCTCGGCCTCGAGCCGAGCTGGGACTGCGAGCTCTGCCGCACCCCGGAGGGCTACTACGCGGTCAAGGGCGGCATCGAGTACGCGATCGCGAAGTCGCTGGCCGTCGCCCCCTACGCCGACATCCTGTGGATGGAGACCAAGACCGCAGACCTCGAGGACGCCCGCCACTTCGCGGAGGCGGTCCACGCCCGCTACCCGGACACGATGCTGGCCTACAACCTGTCGCCGTCCTTCAACTGGGACACCACCGGCATGAGCGACGAGCAGATGGCGGCCTTCCCCGCCGAGCTCGGCAGGCTCGGCTTCGTCTTCAACTTCATCACCTACGGCGGCCACCAGGTGGACGGCATGGCGGCCGAGGAGTTCGCTGGCGCCCTGCGGCAGGGAGGGATGCTCGCCCTCGCCCGCCTGCAGCGCAAGCTGCGCCTCGTCGAGTCGCCCTACCGGACCCCGCAGACCCTGGTCGGGGGGCCGCGGATCGACGCCGCCCTGATGGCCTCGTCCGGCCGCACGGCCTCGACCAAGGCGATGGGCAAGGGCTCGACCCAGGTCCAGCACCTGATGCAGACCGAGGTACCTCCTCGACTCCTCGAGGAGTGGCTCGAGCTCTGGCGGCTCCAGCACGGCCTCGAGGGTCGGTTCAGAGTGGAGCTGCGGCCGCACACGGCGGGCTCCGAGCTGCTCGAGCTCAAGGTCCTGAACGCCCGCAACCAGAAGGTCGCGGCGGTGATCTTCGCCACCATCCTCGACCGCCAGGGCCGCCGCTTCCTGTCGGTCCGCGACCAGGAGACCATCGACCTCTCGCTGCGGCAGAAGCGCCTGATGACGCTCCTCCACCTCTTCCTGATCCACCGCTACAAGACCGTGTCCGTGCACTACGTGAGCCCGACGGACGACAACGAGAAGCAGTGCGCCGGCATGCAGCGGCTCGGGATCTACGACGAGGTGCGGAGCGAGGTCGGACAGATCATCGTCGCCACCATCAACGGCGCCCGCGTCAAGGAGCTGCTCGAGGCCGACCGCGCGGCGCTCG
This sequence comes from Thermoanaerobaculales bacterium, assembly GCA_025456385.1. Classification (GTDB taxonomy): domain Bacteria; phylum Acidobacteriota; class Thermoanaerobaculia; order Thermoanaerobaculales; family Sulfomarinibacteraceae; genus Sulfomarinibacter. The sequence continues at coordinate 2,756 of JALOKS010000217.1, forward strand.
GCACGCTGATCGCGAAGACCTGAAGTACGACGGTGGTGTTCGTGGTCGAGGAGCAGGCCGCGGTCTTCGAGCGCCTGAAGCCGTACCTGGTGGGTCAGTGGAGCAACGGCGCGCCGCCTGAGCGCCTCGAAGCGACCCTCGACGATCGTGGGTGACACGGGGCCCGCGCCGCCCGTGCGGCGACGGGCCCCGAGATCGAGACCTTTAGTCGGTGCCCAGCAGGAACCGGGACAGGAACATCGCCTCCGCTTCCATCTGGTAGTCGCGGTTGACCTTCTTGCGGAAGCCGTGGCCCTCGTCCTTCGCCAGCAGGTACCAGACCTCGCCGCCGTTGGCACGCACCGCCTTCACGACCTGCTCGCTTTCGGAAGCCGGCACCCGCGGGTCGTTGAGGCCCTGGACCACGAACAGCGGCTTCGAGATCTTGCCGGTGTTGGCGAGGGGTGAGATCGTCTCCAGATGCTTCCGCATCTCGGGGTCGCGCTCGTCGCCGTACTCGACGCGGCGCAGGTCACGGCGGTAGTCCTGGGTGTTCTCGAGGAAGGTCACGAAGCTCGAGATGCCGACGATGTCGATCCCGGCCCGCAGCCGGTCGTTGTAGTGGACCATCGAGGCCGTAGCCGCCGTAGGAGCCGCCGTAGACCCCCACTCGCGAGGCGTCGAGCTCGGGCCGGGTGGCGATCCAGTCGAGCAGGGCGCCGATGTCGCGCACCGAGTCCTCTCGCCTGAACCCGTTGTCGAGCTCGAGGTAGCTCTTGCCGTAGCCTGAGGAGCCGCGCACGTTGGGCGCGATCACGACGATACCGAGCTCGTTGACCAGGTACTGGGTCCAGGGCGAGAAGGTCGGGCGCTCCTGGCCCTCGGGCCCGCCGTGGATGTCGATCAGCACCGGGAACGGCCCGTCGCCCTCCGGCCGGTAGACGAAGGCGGGGATGGTCCGCGTCACCCCGTCGACCTCGTCGAAGCTCGGGTAGCGGATGAGCTCGGCGTCGACGAAGGTCTCCGGGTTGAGGCCGCCGACCTCCGAGTGGGTCCAACGCACGAGCGCGCCCGTGGCGAGCTCGATCGAGTAGACGTCGCCGGGGCTCCCCGGGGTGTTGAGGACCAGACCGAGGCGCGAGCCGCCGGGGCCGAAATCCAGGCCCCCGATGACGCCCTGCGGCAACGCCGGCAGCGCCAGGTCTTTCATGGTCGCGAGGTCCATGAGGTGCAGGCGGTCGATGCCGTCGGCGTTGACCGTGAACGCGAGCAGCGAGCGATCGGGCGACATCTCGAGGCTGCCGACGTCCCAGGAGATGTCGTCGCGGACGACCCTCGACGTGCCGCTCGCGAGATCGAAGTAGCGGAGCCTTCTGAACTCGCTGTCCTCGTCCGAGGTGTAGTACGCGCCCTTGCCGTCGCGCGACCAGACCGCGCCGCCGTAGGACACCCGCGCCCCCGCGCTGAACATCGGCGTCCTGGCACCGGTGGCCACGTCGATGACGTAGGGGTAGCTCTCGTTCGCGGAGACGTAGCGCATGACCAGCAGCCGGGTGTCGTCCGGCGACCACTCGCCGGCGCCCCACGAACCGCTGTCCTCGACCAACGGCCGGCTCGTGCCCGGCTCGGCGATCGCCATCAGGTGGATATCGGTGTCACGCCCGTTGCGGCGCGTCGTCGAGTAGGCGAAGCGGTCGCCGGCGTTGGCCCAGCTGCCGCCCAGGTTGCGGCTCGTCCCGTCGGTGAGCATGCGGGAGCGGCCGCTCGCGAGCTCGAGGTCGAAGAGCTGGTAGAACTCGGAGCCCCCGATGTCGCGCGCGAAGATCAGCCGCTGCTGCCTGGGGTTGACCGAGGCGCCACCGACCGGCTCCGCGAAGAACGTCAGCTGCCGGCGCGCACCACCCGGCTCGGCCACCAGGTGCAGCTGGTTGGTGTCGGCGAAGCGGGTCGAGATGATCATGCCGCTGCCGTCCGGCAGCCAGCCCGCGAGCGAGGCCGAGCGGGTGTTGCGGTACTGCTCGAGCCGCTGCCGGACCTCCTCGGGGACCTCCGGGATGCCTTCGATGACCAGGTTGCCGCGCTCGATGCGCTCGATGTCGGCGGCGGGTGCCGCCGTCCCGATGGCCAGCACGCACGCGATCGATGCCGCCAGGACCCTGTTGTGAACCATGGATCTTTCACCTCCGGCACTCAGGATAACGGAGCCGCCGCATGCCGAGAACGCCGACCGCGAGGGGCCTGCCCGCCCTCACGGGCGGGGTCCCGCCGCCGGCTCCACGTTTCCGGGCAGGACCGCTATCATGAGCTCGGCTCGGACAGAGCGTCGACGGGGAGGATGCCAATGCAGCTCGTGACCCAGCCTCGAGGATGTGGACGCGTGGTGCCTGGAGCGAGAACCGCCTGCTCGGGTCGCGGCTGGGCCGCGGCTCTCGGCTGCGCGCTGGCGGCGACTCTCGCCGCACCCGCCGCCGCCGAAGGGCCGCCGAGCCTCGGCGAGGCCGTCACGAAGGGCAAGCTGTCGCTCAACCTCCGTTACCGCTACGAGGTGGTCGAGCAGGACAGCTTCGCGGAGACCGGCCGCGCCTCGACGCTGCGCTCGACCCTCTCCTACCGGACCCTCGCCTGGCGCGGGCTCGCCGCCTTCGCCGAGTTCGAGGACGTGAGGGACGTCGGTTTCGGCGGGGACCACAACAACGGCGGCGCAGGTTCGCTCGGCAACGGCGTCGCCGACCGGCCGCTGATCGCCGACCCCGAGCTGACCGAGCTCAACCAGGCCTACCTCGACTGGCAGCCCGCCGCCGGCCTCCTGTTGCGGGGCGGGCGGCAGGAGATCGTCGTCGACAACGCGCGTTTCATCGGCAACGTCGCCTGGCGCCAGAACCACCAGAGCCTGGACGGCGCGGTGCTGCGCTGGTCGGGCATCGAGGATCTCGCGCTCTCCGCGGTCTGGATCGCGCGCCAGCGCACGGTGACCGGCGCCTCCCGTCCCATGGCCAGCGGCCATCTTGACGCCACCTACAGCTTCTCCCCCGCCGCGGTTCTGCGCGGCTACCTGCTGGAGCTCGACTTCGACGACGAGCCGCAGTGGGGCCTGTCGACGAGGACCCTCGGCGCCGCGCTCGCCGGCACGTGGAAGCTCGGCGAGGGGCGCGGCCTGCGCTACCGGCTCGAGGCCGCCGAACAGGGCGACACCGGCGACAACCCGACCGCCGTCGACGCCTCCTACCGCAGGGCGGAGCTCGGCCTCACGGTCGCCGCCTTCGCCGTCGAGGCCGGCTACGAGCTGCTCGGCGACTCGGCGGTCGGCGGCGCCTTCCAGACGCCGCTCGCCACCCTGCACGCCTTCAACGGCTGGGCGGACATCTTCACGACCACCCCGGCCGACGGCCTCCGCGACCTGTGGCTCGGCGCCAGCGCCGAGCACGGAGCGTGGAAGCTCCTCGCGGCCTACCACGACTTCGCCGCCGACTATGGCGGCACCGACTACGGCAGCGAGCTCGACGCGAGCGCCGTCTTCACCACCCCCTGGAAGCAGAAGCTCGCCCTCGAGGTGGCGCTCTACGACGCCGAGGGTTTCGCCACCGACACCGACAAGATCTTCATCTGGACGCAGTGGGGCTTCTGAGCCGGGGCTCAGAACGAGGTCCGGGACCGGATCTCGAGGCCCGACTGCCGCGCCACCACTGCGACGACCTCGCTCGCGCTCTCCTCGATCGGTTTCGCGGTGACGTCGATGGTGGCGAAGCGGCCGCGCCTGAAGACCGCGAGGGCGTGCTCGAGGTCTCTGATGACCTCCCGGGGATCGGCGTAGGCCTCGAGGCCCTCACCGCCGAGGTGCTGGCGGCGGCGGCGGCGGAAGGCCAGCAGCGGCTCCGCCTCGAGGGTCAGGCCGACGACCCTGCCGGGCTCGATCTCGAACAGCTCGCGCGGTGTCTCGACCCCCTTGACCAGGGGAACGTTGGCGGTCTTGTAGCCGCGCATGGCGAGGTACATCGAGAGCGGCGTCTTGCCGGCCCGTGAGACTCCGGTGAGCACGATGTCGGCCTCGGCGAGCTCGTTGCAGTGGCGGCCGTCATCGTGGCGCACCGCGAAGTCGATCGCCTCGACGCGCCGGAAGTACTCCTCGTGCACCCGCCGGTAGAGCCCCGGGCGGCCGAGCGGCGCCGTCCCGAGCAGACGCTCGAAGGCACCCAGCACCGGTCCCATGAGGTCGAGCTCGACGATGCCCAGCTCGCGGGCGCTCCCGATCAGCCGCCTCCGCAGCGGCTCCTCGACGAGGGTGTGCAGCAGCACGCCGCCGCTCGCGGCCGCCCGCTCGAGCACCTGCTCCAGCTCCTCGGCACTGCGCAGCTGCGGCACCACGACGATCGGCAGCTCGTTGCCCGGGAACTGCGCGAGGGCGGTGCGGGCGAGCTGCTCGCCGCTCGCGCCCATGCCTCCCGACACCACGTACACCTGGATCTCGGGCACCGCGACCTCCGATCCCGGCGGCTCGGGCCGCTGTCCGTCTGATGCCCGCATTGTAGCCCGCGCCGCGTGACGCGGCGGGCCTCCGGATTCCGAGCGCTCCCCGCTAGGGGTTCACAACGCAGTCCTCGAGAGACATCCCGAAGCGGCCGAGGAAGCGATCGAGCTCGTCCACGCAGCCCTCGACGAGGGCTTCGAAGCGCCGCAGATCGATGACGCTGCCATCGTTGACCTGTTCGTACATGCTGAAGTCGCCGCCCTTGCCCTCGACATCGTCGCTGCCCGTCCAGCTGCACGAGGCGGACGCGCTCGCGAAGCCGTCTCCAGGGTACTGGCTCCAGCCCGTCGAGAGCTGGACGAAGGGGGTGCTGAAGTCCGGGCCGACGACGTTGACGAAGAGCCCGAGCTCACCGCTGTCGTACACCACGCAGCCGCCCGGCTCCCAGCCCGGCGGCAGGAAGGCCGGGTCGTTCCACCCGAGCGCACACGGGCAGCTGACGGGCTCGGCCGCAACGCAGGGCGGTTGCTTCCCCTCACTGAGATCGAGGAAACGCGCGAGCGCCCGCTCACAGGCCCTGGGCGACGCCGGATGGTCCGCGGCGTCGCAGTCGAGGGACTCGCAGTAGGTGTGGCACGCGGCGTAGGCCGAGCCGATGAGGCCGGCACCGTCGCACACCGAGCCCCCGTTCCGGCCGTTGCCGTTGCCCGCCGCCGCAGGGACCCCACCGAGGGCGAGAGCACCGATCGCGAGCCCGCAAGCCATGAAAGATCTGACCATCTCGTCACCTCCCTCGTGTCGCGTCGGCAATCCGCCCAGAAACGCGACGATCGTATCATCCTACGACAAAGACTGCAACATCTGCCGAGAGTTCGAGACGTGGTGCTCGTCATCTCTAGGTGAAATTTTACTACCACGAGATCTCAGGGGCTCGGCGGCAGCTCCGGGGCTTCCACGGCGAGGGCAGCCGCGTCGGCGGCGATGGCGGCGGCGATCCCCTCCGCCGAGC
>JALOKS010000218.1 GCA_025456385.1 Thermoanaerobaculales bacterium
GCGCTCGAAGGTGCCTGACACCATCCTCTCGCGCTGCCAGCAGCTCGAGTTCCGGCCGGTGGCGGCGGACCTCATCCGCGCCCGCCTGCAGGAGATCGCGGCCGCCGAGGGCTTCCGCCTGGCGTCCTCGGCCGCCGCCGCGATCGCCGGCGCCGCCGACGGCTCGGTGCGCGACGCCCTCTCCCTGCTCGACCAGTTGCGTGCCTTCTCGGCCGGCGAGGTCGACGACGACGCGGTCGCCGCGATCCTCGGCGTGCCGCCGCTGCAGATGACGACCGGCCTGGTCGCGGCCCTCGCCGAGGGGCGGGTGCGCGACGGCCTCGGCCTGATTCGCGAGCAGCTGGCGGCCGGGCAGGACCCCGCGGTGCTCTTCCAGGAGATCGGCCGCGCGCTGCGCAGCCTGCTCTACCTGGCCCTCGACCCCGAGCTCGACCCGACCCTGTCCGCAGCCCACCGCGCGGCCCTCGAACCGCTCGCGGGCCGCCTCGGCGCTGACGCGTTGGGCCGCATGCTCGCGCTGTGGGTGGCGCAGGAGGCGCTGCTGCGCGAGGCAGCCAACCGCGAGCTCGCCCTCGAGGTCGCGTCCCTGAAGCTCGCGCGCTGGCCGACGGTGCGCGGGCTCGAGGCCTGGCTCGCGGCTTCGGGTCCGCTGCCACCCCCGGCGACCGGGGTTGCCGGGCCGGGCGCTGCCGGCCCGGGCTCGCCTTCGCCGGGCGGGAGCGCTTCGCTGGTGTCCCGAGGCGCGGGGCGAGGCGCAGCTGCCGCGCGGCCGGCGCCGGACGCCGAGGCTCCGCCCCCAGCGGCCGCGGCGAACCTCGCAGCCGCCCTCACCGAGCGCGCCGCTGCGGACCCCGGGGTGGCGCTCGCGGCCCGGATCCTGGGCGGCGAGGTGGTGGCCGTGCGGGCCGACGGCGACGGGTCGTAGATGGATCTCAGGCCGGCCGCCGTGCGCGCCCTGCTCGCACACCTCGAGCGCCTTCCGGGGGTCGGCCCGCGGACCGCGCAGCGCCACGTCGAGCACCTGCTGACGGTCGACGCCGCCGAGGTCGAGGCCTTCGCCGAGGCGCTGGCCGCGCTGCGGAGGTCGGTGTGCCTGTGCTCGCGATGCAGCCTGCTGACGGAGAGCGACCCCTGCCCGGTGTGCAGCGACCCGGGGCGCGACCGGGCTCAGATCCTGGTCGTCGAGGAGCCGACAACCGCCTGGGCGGTCGAGGCCACCGGCGAGTACCGCGGTCTCTACCACGCCCTGCTCGGCCACCTCTCGCCGCTCCACGGCGTCGGCCCGGAGGACCTCACCATCGCGCGCCTCGAGGAGCGCTGCCGCGAGGGCGGGGTCGTCGAGGTGATCCTCGCCACCGACCCCACCGTCGAGGGCGAGACCACCGCGCTCTACATCGGGCGCCGCCTGCAGCCCCTCGGCGTGCGGGTCAGCCGGCCGGCCTCCGGCATCCCGGTCGGCGGCGAGGTGGCGACGGTGGACCGGGTCACGCTCGCGCAGGCGCTCCACCTCCGACGTCCGGTCTAGGCGGCCTCCGGGGGGCCGGCTCCCGGCCGCCGCCGGGGCGCCTAAGGGTCGCGTTTGCCGAGCCTTCGCGCCGCCCCGGTGGTCCGCCGTCGCTTGCCTGCAAGGGCTCTCTGTGCTACAAGTTGAGACTATTGGGAGACTGACGAGGTGGTCACCGATCTGGTCATGTACGAGGAGGAGTTCGATCGCATCAAGCTCCTCCTCGAGACCCTCCGCATGGACGCGAGCGCCAAGATCGTGTTTCTGGTCGACAAGAACGGCCAGCAGATCGCGTCGGTCGGCGAGGTCAACCTCGTCGACGCCACCTCGCTCGCCTCGCTGACCGCCGGCAACGTCGCGGCCACCGACGGCCTGGCGAAGCTGATCGGCGAGAAGGAGTTCTCGATCCTCTTCCACGAGGGTCGCAAGGACAACATCCACATCTCCATCGTCGGCCAACGCCTGATCCTGGTGGTGATCTTCGACGAACGCTCGTCGCTCGGCCTGGTGCGGCTGCGGGTCCGCAAGGCGTCGACCGACATCGAGCGGGTTCTCAACGAAATGGAGACCAAGGCCCAGATGGTTGGCACGCTGGACAACGTTTCACCCTTCGCCGAGATTACCGACGACGACATCGACGCGCTGTTTTCCGAATGAGCTTCATCAACTACGCCGCCCGCGAGATCAACGTCAAGATCGTCTACTACGGTCCCGGCCTGTGCGGCAAGACCACGAACCTGCAGTACATCTTCGAGAAGTCCTCGCCGCAGCAGAAGGGCAAGCTGATCTCGCTCGCCACCGAGACCGACCGCACCCTGTTCTTCGACTTCCTGCCGCTCGACCTCGGTGCGGTGCGCGGCTTCAAGACCCGCTTCCACCTCTACACGGTGCCCGGTCAGGTCTTCTACGACGCCAGCCGGAAGCTGATCCTCAAGGGCGTCGACGGGGTGGTCTTCGTTGCCGATTCCCAGGAGGCGCGCATGGACGCCAACGTGGAGTCGCTGCGCAACCTCGAGGAGAACCTGCGCGAGAACGGCTTCGAGCTCAAGGCGGTCCCCTACGTCCTCCAGTTCAACAAACGGGACCTGCCGAGCGCGGTGCTCGTGGACGACATGTACCGGCTCCTCAACTTCAAGGGCGAGCCGACCTTCGAGGCCGTGGCCACCAAGGGCATGGGGGTCTTCGAGACCCTCAAGGCGGTGGCCAAGCAGGTCCTCTACGAGCTGCGCAGCCGCTGAGCCAGTCGGCGTGGTAGGCTCCCGTCGCGTGCGGTAACGACCCGCGGGAGGCGCCGTGGAACGACCATTCGACGAGCTCGACCGGCTTGCCGTCACCACCATCCGCACTCTGGCCATGGACGCCGTCGAGCGCGCCGACTCGGGGCACCCGGGCACGCCGATGGCGCTCGCGCCCGTCGCCTACGCGCTCTTTTCGCGCGTCCTCAAGCACGACCCGGCCGACCCCGCGTGGCCCGACCGCGACCGCTTCGTGCTCTCCTGCGGCCACGCCTCGATGCTGCTCTACTCCGTGCTGCACCTCTCCGGCTACGACCTCCCGTTGGCGGAGCTCGAGCGCTTCCGCCAGTGGGGCTCGCGGACCCCCGGCCACCCGGAGGTCGGCGAGGTCCCGGGGGTCGAGATGACCACCGGCCCTCTCGGCCAGGGCGTCGCGACCTCGGTCGGGATGGCCCTCGCCGAGGCCCAGCTCGCGGCCGCCTACAACACCGCCGGCCACACGGTCGTCGACCACCGCACCTGGGTGCTGTGCTCGGACGGCGACCTCATGGAGGGGGTGAGCGCCGAGGCGGCCTCGCTCGCCGGTCACCTCGGCCTCGGCAAGCTGGTCTGGATCTGGGACGACAACCGCATCACCATCGAGGGCGCGACCACGCTCGCCTTCAGCGAGGACGTGCCGGCGCGCTTCGCGGCCTGCGGTTGGCGGGTCCTCGAGGTCGCGGACGCCAACGACCTCGAGGCGCTGGCGGCCGCCTTCGCGGCCGCGGCCGCAGCCGACGGCCGCCCGACCCTGGTGCGCGTCCGCTCGCACATCGCGTGGGGCGCTCCGACCAAGCAGGACACCGCCGACGCGCACGGCGCGCCGCTGGGCGCCGACGAGGTCAAGGCGACGAAGCGCGCCTACGGCTGGCCCGAGGACGCGAGCTTCCGGGTTCCGCCCGAGGTCCTCGAGCGGTGCCGCGAGTCCGCCGCGCGCGGCGCCGCCGCCCGCCGCCGCTGGCTCGCGACCCGCACGGCGTGGGCGGCGGCCGAGCCCGAGGCGGCAGCCGAGCTCGAGCGGCGGCTCGCGCGCCGGCTGCCGGCGGGCTGGGAGGCGGCGCTGCCCGCCTTCGACGACGGCGCCAAGGTGGCGACCCGGGCCGCCTCCGGCACCGTGCTCAACGCCCTCGCGCCGAATCTGCCCGAGCTCGTCGGCGGCTCGGCGGACCTCGCGCCCTCGACCAAGACCCTCATCAAGGGCGCCCGCGACCTCGGCATCGCCGAGCCCGGCGGCCGCAACCTGCACTTCGGCATCCGCGAGCACGCGATGGGCGCGGTGCTCAACGGCCTCGCCCTGCACGGCGGCCTGCGTCCCTACGGCGCGACCTTCCTGGTCTTCGCCGACTACATGCGGCCGGCGATCCGCCTCGCGGCGCTGATGGGGCAGCCGGTGATCTACGTCTTCACGCACGACTCGGTGTGGGTCGGTGAGGACGGGCCCACCCACCAACCGGTCGAGCAGCTCGTCAGCCTGCGCGCGATCCCCGGCCTCGCGGTGCTGCGCCCGGCCGACGCCAACGAGACCGCGGCCGCCTGGCGCGTGGCCCTCGAGCGCACCACGGGGCCCACCGCGCTCTGCCTCAGCCGGCAGGGGCTGCCGGCCCTGGCCGGCGCCCGCGAGCGCGCCGGCGCGGGCGTCCCCCGGGGCGCCTACCAGCTGGCGCCGGCCGCGGCGGGCGCGCCGCGGGTGGTCCTGATCGCGACCGGCTCCGAGGTGGCGCTCGTGCTCGCGGCGCAGCGCGAGCTCGCCGAGCGCGGGATCGCGAGTGCGGTGGTGTCGATGCCCTGCCGCGAGCTGTTCGCGGCGCAGCCGCCCGCCGAGCGCGACCGGGTGCTGCCGCCCGGCGTGCCGCGGCTGGCCGTCGAGGCGGGCGTCAGCCTCGGCTGGCGCGAGGTCGTCGGTGACCGCGGCGCGGTGATCGGCATCGACCGCTTCGGCGCCTCCGCGCCGGGGGCCGAGGTGGCGAAGCGCCTCGGCCTGACGGTCGAGGCGGTGGTGGCCAGGGCGCTCGAGCTCGTGGGCGGCGGGGCGTGAGCCGGACGGAGGGAGACGGGGAGTGAGCATGAATCCTCTGCAGCGTTTGTGGGACGAGCACCGGCAGGCGGTGTGGCTCGACTTCATCGAGCGCGGGATGCTGGCAAGCGGCGGCCTCGCGCG
>JALOKS010000219.1 GCA_025456385.1 Thermoanaerobaculales bacterium
CCGCGTCCAGTGCTGCGGAGACGCCCACCTCTGCAACTTCGGCGGTTTCGCGACCCCGGAGCGCAGGGTCATCTTCTCCATCAACGACCTCGACGAGACGCTCCCGGCGCCGTGGGAGTGGGACGTCAAGCGCCTCGCGGCGAGCTTCGTCGTGGCGTGCAGGGACCGGGGCCTGACGGACAGCACGGCGAGGGACGTGGCCACGACCTGCGTCCGCAGCTACCGCGAGTCGATGGCCGAGCTCGGCCAGCTGAAGACGCTGGAGCTGTGGTACCGGGCGCTGGGGGCGGAGGAGCTGATCGCGGGCCTCGACAGCAAGCTCCGGAAGCGGGCCGTCAAGCGCATCGAGAAGGAGCGGGTGAAGAGCCGCGGCGAGGAGCTCTTCCCGAAGCTCGTGGAGCACAAGGGGGACGTGCCGGTCATCAAGGACCAGCTCCCGACCATCTTCCACGCCGAGGGCCATACCCCGGGCGAGATCGACCAGGTCGTTCGCGACGTGCTCGCCGCGTACCGCGCGACCCTTCCCGCGTCCTACCAGTCCCTGCTGGACCGCTACGAGCTGCGGGACGCCGCCATCAAGGTGGTCGGGGTCGGCAGCGTCGGGACCGCCTGCTGGGTGCTCCTCCTCACGGCCGGCGAGGGCGACCCCCTGTTCCTCCAGGTCAAGGAGGCGCGCTCCTCGGTGCTGGAGCCGTACGCCGGCGCGAGCGTCTTCGCGAACCACGGCCAGCGCGTCGTGCACGGCTACCGGCTCATGCAGCCCGCGAGCGACATCTTCCTCGGGTGGAGCCAGGGCCCCAAGCGCCACTTCTTCTTCCGCCAGCTGAGGGACATGAAGATCAGCCCCATGGTGGACACCTTCGGCCCGGCCGAGATGGATACCTTCGCCGGATGGTGCGCCAGGGCCCTCGCGCTCTCCCACGCCCGCTCCGGGTGCGCCGTGACGCTCAGCGGCTATCTGGGCAAGAGCGACGCCTTCGACCGGGCCGTCGCGGCCTTCTCGATGGCCTATGCCGACCAGAACGAGGAGGACCACACCGCCCTCGAACGTGCGATCCGCACGGGCAAGGTCGAGGCGGCCTTCGAAGAGGCGACGTGAGGCGCCGGAAGGCAGGCGCCTCGTGGTGACGAGCACGGGTGCCGCGAGGGGAGAGCTCCCGTGAGCGACACGCCCCTGAGCTGCGTTCTGTTGGCGGACCGCCACCACGGTCTGGCGGAGAGCGTCCGCGGGCTGCTCGAGACAGCGTTCAGCACGGTGGTCATGGTGGCCGACGAGGCGTCGTTGCTCGAGGGAGCGGCCCGACTCCGGCCCGAGGTGGCGGTCGTCGACCTCTCGCTGGCCCGGGACAGCGGTCTGGGCTGGCTGCGGGCGCTGCGGCAGCGCTGCCCCGAGCTCAAGGTGGTCGTCCTCAGCGTCCACGACGAGCCGAGCGTGCGGGCGGCGGCGATGGCGGCCGGCGCCGACGCCTTCGTGCTCAAGCGGGCGATCGTGACCGAGCTGCTGGCCGCCGTCGAGCTCGTCCGCGGCGGCGCCCAGACGACTGCCGCGACGGACCTGCCCGTGCCCGTCGGGGCCCTCGGCCCACAGGGGGAGAAGACATGATCTTTGACCACATGACAGGAGCTGAAGAGGATGACGGGAGTACAGCAGCCCAACAGCGAGGTGACGAATGAGGGTCCGGCCGCGTGCTATCCGAGGTAGAATGCAGCCCGCCCCAGGCGTTCATTTCGGATGGCAACGGGAATGTCTGGTTCAGAGCGAACATCGCCGGCGTCAGCCGGCAGGGAGGTAGCACCATGAAGCGTTTCGCAGTCGCGGCACTCGTTCTCGGCGTCGCCGGGCTCGCCCTGGCCGGCGCCGCATCGGCGCAGCAGGCGGCGCCGCCGAGCCAGTACGTGTTCCCGGCCAAGGGGCAGACGCCCGAGCAGCAGCAGCAGGACGAGGCGGAGTGCTCGAGCTGGGCGACCCAGCAGACCGGCTTCAACCCGAGCGCCCCGCCGCCGCCCCCGGCGCCGCAGCCGACGCCTCCGCCGCAGAAGAACGCCGGCCTGAAGGGCGCCGCGCGCGGCGCCGCCGCCGGCTACATCATCGGCGACATCGCCAACGACGAGGGCGGCGAGGGAGCGGCGATCGGGGCCGTCGTCGGCGGCTCGCGGTCGGTCCGCAAGCAGCAGCAGGCACAGGCCTCGGCCCAGCAGCAGCAGGCGGCGCAGCAGCAGCAGTACCAGCAGCAGGTGCAGGCGCTCAACGGCGAGTTCCTCAAGGCGCGCGCGGCCTGCCTCGAGTCCAAGGGCTACACGGTGAAGTGATGGGAGGACGAATCATGACTCCACGCTCGTATTTTGCCGCGTTGATTCTGATGCTCGCTGCGCTCGGGGCGGGTGCCCAGACGCCCGACTGGCCCGCCGCCGTCGTGTGCGCGCTCGGCGAACCGACCACCTGCACGCCGGCCGGGTGCCGTGAGGCCTCACTCGACGCCCTGGACGTGCCCCGCCTGATCCGGCTCGACCTCGAGGACGGCGTGATGCACGCGGTGACGCCGCAGCACAGCGGCCGCCGCTCGAACTTCAAGGTCATCGAGCGCGGCGAGACCAAGATCGTCATGCAGGGTTACGAGAACGGTCGCGCCTTCTCGGCCGTGCTCGACGAGCCGGGCACGCTCGCGATCAGCTCCGCGATCGAAGGCACGACCTTCTCCGTGTTCGCTGTCTGCACCGACCTGGAGCTCGTCGCCGACTCCGCGGAGTGATTTGGAGCTTTCAATCTTCGTGGCCGTGATCCGGGCGCGACTCGGGGGCGTCGCCGTTCCTCGGCGACCTCGTATTGCGGAATCGACGGTTCCAAAGGAGAGGTCGAGATGAGACAGTCTTTCCGAGTCGCCCGGTGCCTGATGTTCGCACTCGTGGCGTTCGCGGTCGTTGCACCGGTTTCCGGTGCGCGGGCGGCCGACACCCTCGACCGCACCGTGCTGCCGATCCCGGAGCCGCCGCGGCCGGTCTACACCGAGCTCGACGTGCGCGACGCGACCCCGCCGCCGCACTTCCAGGTCACAGCGCCGGCCGGCGCCCCCAACGTGCTGCTGGTCCTCGTCGACGACCTCGGCTTCGCGGGCACCAGCACCTTCGGTGGGCCCGTCGGCACCCCCACCTTCGACCGGATGGCCGACGGCGGGGTCTTCTACAACAACTTCCACACCACGGCCGTGTGCTCGCCGACCCGCGCCGCCCTCAAGAGCGGGCGCAACCACCACGTCAACAACATGGCCGCGATCATCGAGACCGGCACCGCCTTCCCTGGCAACACCGGCCAGATTCCCGGCGAGGTCGCCCCGCTCGCCGAGATGCTGCGCCTCAACGGGTACAGCACCGCCGCCTTCGGCAAGTGGCACGAGCTGGCGGCCTGGGAGGTGAGCGCCGCCGGTCCGTTCGACCGCTGGCCGCACCGCCAGGGCTTCGACAAGTTCTACGGCTTCTTCGGCGGCGAGACCAACCAGTGGGCGCCCTTCATCTACGACGGCACCCATGTGGTCGAGCTGCCGGATGACCCCGACTACCACTTCATGACCGACATGACCGACCAGACTGTGGCCTGGATCAAGTACCAGGAGGCGCTGGCGCCCGCCAAGCCCTTCTTCGTCTTCTTCGCGCCCGGCGCCACCCACGCCCCGCACCACGTGCCCAGGGAGTGGATCGCGCGCTGGCAGGGCAGGTTCGACCGCGGCTGGGACGCGATGCGCGAGGAGATCCTGGCGCGCCAGATCGAGCGCGGCGTCGTGCCCGCGGGCACCCGCCTCGCACCCAAGCCCTCGGCCATCCCCGACTGGGACAGCCTGAGCGCCGACGAGCGGAGGTTGTTCGCCCGCCAGGCCGAGGTCTTCGCCGCCTTCGTGGAGTACACCGACCACGAGATCGGCCGCCTCGTGCAGGCGATCGACGACATCGGCGAGCTCGGCAACACCCTGGTCATCCTGGTTTACGGGGACAACGGCACCTCGGCCGAGGGCGGCCGCAACGGCATGTTCAGCGAGATGACCTACTTCAACGACGTCCAGGAGACGGTGCCGGACATGCTCGAAAAGCTCGACGAGTGGGGAGGTCCGGAGACCTACCCGCACATGGCGGCCGGCTGGGCGGTGATGTTCGACACGCCCTACAAGTGGACCAAGCAGATGGGCTCGGACTACGGCGGCACCAAGGTCGGTATGGCCGCGCACTGGCCGCGGGGCATCCAGGCCGGGGGCGGGCTGCGCACCCAGTTCCACCACGTGATCGACGTCGCCCCGACCATCCTCGAGGCCGCCGGGCTGCCCGAGCCGAGAGTGGTCAACGGGGTGCCGCAGCGCCCGATGGACGGCGTCAGCATGGTCTACACCTTCACCGACCCTGGGGCGAAGGACCGGCACCTCACCCAGTACTTCGAGATGTTCGGCAACCGCGCCATCTACCACGACGGCTGGTTGGCGCGGACCATCCACCGGGCGCCCTGGGAGCCCACGCCGCGGCGGCCGCTCGCCGAGGACATCTGGGAGCTGTACGACACGCGCAGCGACTTCAGCCTGGTCGACGACCTGGCGGCGAAGTACCCGGAGAAGCTGGCCCAGCTCGAGGCCTTGTTCATGTACGAGGCCGAGAAGAACTTCGCGCTGCCGATCGACGACCGGTTGTTCGAGCGCATCATCGCCGCCAACGTGGGCCGCCCCGACCTGATGGCGGGCCGGAGCTCCCTGACCCTGGCCGAGGGCATGACCGGGATGACCGAGAACGTCTTCCTCAACATCAAGAACAGATCCGTGACGCTCACAGCCGAGGTCGAGGTGCGGGAAGGCAGGGCGGCCAACGGCATCATCATCGCCCAGGGCGGCCGCTTCGGCGGCTGGGCGCTGTACGTCAAGGACGGCGTCCCGGCCTACGACTACAACTTCCTCGG
>JALOKS010000220.1 GCA_025456385.1 Thermoanaerobaculales bacterium
CCGACCCAGTCGCTCCAGGCCGACGCGGCGGCGGCGGCGGCGTCCTCCGCCGCCTGCCGTCTGGCCGCGGCCGCGCGCCCCAGCTGGGCGGCCTCCGCCCACGCGCGACGCTGCTCCTCGAGAGCGCTGCGGAGGGCGATGAGCTCGGCCGGCGACGGCGCGACCTCGCGCCCGAGGATCGCGAGCAGGGGCGCGATCTCGGCCGGCCCGCGGCGGCCCTGCCACCAACCCGCAAGCGCGAGCGCAGCGGCCAGGAGCGCGGGCAGCGCGGCGCCGATCAGCAGCCAGCGATCGCCGAGGCCGATGCCGGCAGTCGCCAGCACCGCCGCGACCACCGCCGCCGCGAGCGCCGGCCACCGGCCCGATCTGCCGGCGCCGCCCCGCGCGCCCAGTGCGAGCAGGCGATCGACGGCCTGCAGGCGCAGCCGCGCCGACTCCGCGGCCGCCTGGTCGTCGCCACCGGCACCCTCCCCCGCCGCGCGGGTGCGGGCTTCGTCGAGCGCCGCCCTGTGCTCCGCCGCGGCCTCGGCCGCCCGCCGCGCGCTCTCCTCCTGGTGCCGCCGCGCCGCCTGCAGGAGCTCCTCGGCTGCAGCGAGCCGGGTCTCGAGGTCGAGGTCGAGGCGCAGGGCGAGCGCCGCCTCGAGCGTCCAGCCCGCGCCGAGGTCGCCGAGCCGCCGCTCGAGGTCGAGATCGAGCTCGCGCAGGCGCCCGTCATCGCGCCGCAGCTGCTCGGCCTCGGCGCGGAAGAGCTCGCCGCGGGCGGCCAACCGTTCCAGCGCCTCCGCCCGCGCCAGCAGCCGCTCGTCGACCGCGACCGCCGCACCGTCGCGGCGCAGCGCCTCGGCGCGCAGCCGCTCCTCGACCGCGGCCTCGTCCTCCGTCCGCGCCGCCCCGCTCAGACGCCTGGCCTCGCCGAGAAGCGCCGCCATGCGGTCCGCGGCGCCGCGCGCCGCAGCGAGCGCGGTCTCCGATTCCCCGAGCTCGGCGCTCACCCGCTCCCGCTCCTCGCGGTCGTCACGAAAGCGCTCCGCCGCGGCCTCGAGCTGCCGCCGCTGCTCCTTGAGCTCGCGCAGCTCGCCCGCGAGATCGCGCAGCACGCGGGCCCGCGCGCGCGGCGCCCACAGCTCCTCGGCCCTCCCTCGCAGCTCCGCGATCGCGTCGTGCGGATCCAGCGCCAACCCGCTCGTGGAGGTGACGAGGCGCGCCTGGATGTCGTCGAGAGAGCGCAGGTTCGAGAGCTCCTCGAGCGAGAAGCCGAAGACCGCCGCGAAGACCGCGGGGCTGACGCCCCGCGTGAGCTCCTCGAGCAGCGCGTCGGCGGGCTCCTCGCCGTGCGGCCCGGAAAGGACCGCGGTGCCGCCGCGCACCCCCTCGACACGCTCGACGGTCACGGCCCCGCCGTCGGCGGCAAAGACCAGCCGCCCCACGCGCTGGTCGCCGCTCGGCGGCTGGTAGAGGCGCTCCGAGGGCCGGCCGCGCGGAAAGCCGTACAGAATGTGGCGGACCAGTGAGGTGAAGGTGCTCTTGCCGGACTCGTTCGGCCCCAGCACGACGTTGAGGCCGGGCCCGAGGTCCCCGAGAACGACGCCGGCGAGCTCGCCGTAGCGCACCGCCTCGATGCGCAGGAGGTGCATCACTCGGCCTCGCTGCCGAGGAGGTCGAGGCAGAGGTCGCGGGCACGCTCGACGATCGCCGACGGCCTGGCCTCGACCTCCTCCTGCAGGCCGAGCTGGGCTCTGACCTGGCTCAGGGCTTCGTCGACGATCGAGCCCGCGAGCTCCGGCTCGCCCGTCCACGAGGCCGCGAGCCGCACCAGGTCGCCGAGGAGCCCGTCCTCGCGGCCGAGGCGCTCGAGATCCACGGCCGGGCGGGTGGCATCGCGGAGGCGGTCGATCCAGATCCACGGCTCGGCTCCGAGCTGGGCGTCGCGGAGGTCGACCGTCAGATCGGCGAGCACTCCGGGCCGACGGAGCTCGGCGTGGACCGGGCTCCGCCCGCCGAGCTCGAGGCGCGCGACCACCGGCCGCCCGCCGCTCCAGCCCCGAACCGACTCACACGCCGCGAGGACTGCGTCCCGGACCCCCTCGAGGCTGGAGACCGGCGCGAGGTCGACGGCGACCCGCCGCCACAGCACCGCCGCGGTCTCGACGAACTCGAGCCGCGCTCCGCTCTCGTCGAGCTCGACCAGGAAGCAGCCACGCGGCCCGTCCTCGGAAGGGTCGAGGCCCTGGGTCGAGCCGGAGTAGACGATCGGCGGCCGCTCGGAGATCGGGCCCGGCACGTGGACGTGGCCGAGTGCCCAGTAATCCATGCCCGCGGCCCGCAGGTCCTCCACCGAGCAGGGCGCGTAGTCGTCCCAGCCCGGCCGCTGGCCGACGTTGGCGTGCAGCACCGCCACCGCCAGGGGGTCCTCCGGCCGGCGGGCGAAGCCGCGCGCCAGGTTGTCGGTCACCACCCGGCGCGGGAAGCTGCGGCCGTAGACCGCGCAGCGCAGCTCGCCGTCGCGGATCACCTCCCGGCGCTCGACCTCGCGGTGCGAGAACACCGCGACCGAGGGCGGCAGCTCGAGGCCGGCCGACCACCCGTCGGCCGGGTCGTGGTTGCCGAGCGCGACGAAGGCGCCGATACCGGCGGCGTCGAGCCGCCGCATCGCGCGCTGGAAGGCGAGCTCAGCTCGCAGGCTGCGGTCGGCGCGGTTGTGGAGGTCGCCCGCGATCACCAGGAACTCCGCGCCGCCGTCGATGCAGGTCGTGACCACCGCATCCAGCGCGTCGAGGGTGGAGCGCAGGAGCGCGGCGGCCACCCGCTCGTCGCCCGCGTCCACGCCGCCGAACGCGGCGTCGAGGTGGAGGTCGGCAGCGTGGACGAATCGGACCATGGTTGTGACCCGCTACAGCCCGAGGTAGATGACCGAAAGGCCGGCCGCCGCGATGACGGCCCCCGCCACCACGTGCGACCAGCGCTCGAGGGCGGCGAGCCGCAGCATCTTCAGACCTTCGACGCCGGCGAGGGTCGCCCCGAGCATCGAGGCCAGGGTTGCCGCTCCGAAGACCAGCGCGGTCAGCGCCGCGGCGTCCCAACGGCCCTGGCTGGCGGGCAGGGCGAAGAGCGGGATCAGCGGCTCGCAGGGCCCGAGCACGAAGACGATGAACAGCGCCCAGAAGCTGGTGCCCGCGCCCGGCGCCTCGGTGCCGTGGGCGTGCGGCGACGCGCCGTGGCTGTGGAGGTGGGGCTCGCCGCCGTGGGAGTGGGCCGCGAGGCCAGCACGCCGGCGCAGCGCGTGGCGCAGGCCCCACAGCGCGTAGGCGAGTCCGAAGGCCACCAGCGCCCAGGCCGCGATCGGTCCGCGTCCGCTCTCGAGGCTCTCGACCTGGCCGATCGCGAGGCCGAGGGCGATGCCGATGCCGCCGAGGGCCACCGACGACACGACGTGGCCGAGGCCGCAGACAGCGGTCACCACCGCGGTCCTGAGCCGCGACCAGCGGCGCGCGCGGGCGAGCATGATGAACGGCAGGTAGTGGTCGGGGCCGAGCAGGGTGTGGACGACGCCGACTCCGCCGGCCGCGGCCAGCAGGCTCCAGGACAGCGGCGCAGCCTCGGTCATCCTCCCCCCATCAGCAGATGCGCGGCAGATCGATCCCGGTCAGCAGGTCGAGCGGCCGTTCGCCGCCGATCCGGGTCCTCATGATCACCGGCGGCGCGCCGGCGGGCGCCTCGACCATGCGGCCGATCACGACCGCACCCGCCCCGGCCGGGTGGGCACGCATCGCCGCGACGGCGCGCTCCGCGTCGGCCTCCGCGACCCAGGCGAGCGCGCGGCCTTCGCAGGCGAGCGCCAGGGGCTCGAGGCCGAGCAGGTCGCAGACCGCCGCGACCTCCCGCCGCACCGGCAGCGCCTCCTCCTCGAGCACGACCCGCAGCCCCGAGCGCGCGGCCACCTCGTGGCAGACGGTGACGACGCCGCCCCGGGTCGGGTCGTGCAGCGACCGCACCGCGGCGCCGCTCTCCAGCAGGGCCTCCACCAGGCCGGCCAGGGGGCCGCAGTCGGAACGCAGGCCCGGCGCTTCGAGGGCGTGGCGGTGGGCGAGCACCGTCGCGCCGTGGTCGCCGATCGGGCCCGACACGAGGAGGGCGTCGCCAGGGCGGATCAGCCCGTCGCCGAGCTCGCGCCCGGGCGGCACCACGCCGAGGCCGGCGGTGACCGCGAACAGCCGGTCGGCCTTGCCCCGCGGCACGACCTTGGTGTCCCCGGCGACCACGAGCACCCCCGCCTCCTCCGCCGCCCGCGCGGCGCCGCGGACGCAGGTCTCGAGCAGCTCGCCGTCAGTGCCCTCCTCGAGGATCAGGGCAAAGGTCAGCCACAGCGGGCGCGCCCCCGCCATCGCGAGGTCGTTGACGGTGCCGTAGATGCTCAGGCACCCGAGGTCGCCGCCGGCGAAGACCGGCGGCTCGACGACGAAGGCGTCGGTGGTGAGGGCGGGGCGGCCGGGCGGCAGCCCGGGCAGCACCGCAGAGTCGGTGAGGGTCGCCAGGTAGGGGTTGTCGAGGGCCGGCAGGAAGAGGCCCTCGACCAGCTTGCGGGTCAGACGGCCGCCGCCGCCGTGAGCCAGCAGGACGCGGTCCGGCGCCTTCATCGCGCCGCCCCCGCCACCCAGCGCTCGTGCCGCCACCACGCCGCACAGGTCCCTTCCGAGGACACCATGCAAGCGCCGATCGGCGACTCGGGGTCGCAGCCGGCGTCGAAAAGCGGGCACTCCGGCGGGTCGATCACCCCGCGCAGCACCTCGCCGCAGCGGCAGCCGACCGGCTCGCTGGGGACCGGCAACTCGACCTCGATCCGCGCCGCATCGCGGTGGGCCCACCGCGGCCGCAGCCCGAGGCCCGAGCCGGGCACCACCCCGAAGCCGCGCCAGATCTCGTCGGCC
>JALOKS010000026.1 GCA_025456385.1 Thermoanaerobaculales bacterium
GAGGCGGAGCTGGCGCCAGGAGCCGGCGGCGATCTCGAGGCGGTGGGGCAGGAACACGGTCTCGCCCTCGAGCAGCACGGCGCGGCCGAGCTCGTCCGGTATGTCGATCGTCACCACGACCGGCTCGGCGCCCGGGTTGGCGAAGCCGACCGAGGTGTCGAAGAGCGGTCCGTCGCAGGGGTTGCGGTGCCAGGCGAGCGCCGGGAGCAGGTGGGTTCCGGCGGCCGGCAGGGAGCGGAGCGGCACCGCGTCGACGGCCTCGCCGCTGCCGGAAAGGACCGTGGCCGTGCCGGCGCCGCCGCCTCGTGAGTTGACGAGGCGGCTGGTGACGTGGACAGGACCGTCGGCGCGCAGCACCAGGCCGCCGCGGGCGCTCTCGGCGCAGCCGAGGTCGGTGGCGAGGCCGGCGGCCGTCCACACCGTCGCCGAGCGGGGGGGCACGACCCGGGTCGGGCTCATGAACTGACCGCAGGGCGCGGGCCGCTCGATCTGGCCGGGCAGGAAGCGGGCGATCTCCACCGCCACGGGCTGGTCGCCGGGGTTGGTGAGGTAGAGCTCCGAGTTCCAGACGTCGCCGTGCCGGCCCGGGAGGTTGTGCGCGAACAGGGGCAGCACGAGCTCGGCGGCGGCCGCCGGCAGAGCGCCCAGCAGCAGGGCGACCGTGAGGGCTGCGTGTCGGGGCATGCGGCGGGATCCTCCGAGGCGGACCGGGTCCGCGGTCCTCCATTGTATACGGAGTGGCGTCGGCCCGCGTCGGCAGGAGATCAGGAGCCGCTGCTACAATCTGCGCTCGATGGTCGCGACACCACTACCGCGGGGCGCCTTCGCGCCGGTTCCGACGCCGCTCGACGGTCGCTCGGCCTTCGTTGCGGACGCCCTCTCCGCGCACCTGCGCTGGCTCGCGAGCGAGGGCCTGGACGGGGCGCTCGTCCTCGGCACCAACGGCGAGTTCCCCTCCTTTTCGCTCGCCGAGCGGCGCGCGATCGCGGAGGCGGCAGCGGCCGCCGGCTCCGGGCTGCGCCTCATGCTGGGTATCGGCTCCTGCGCGCTGCCCGAGGTCCGCGAGCTCGCCCGGGTCGCCGGGACGGCGGGTTTCGAGTCCGTGCTGTGCCCGCCGCCCTTCTACTTCCGCGCGGCGCCGGTCCGGGGCCTGGCGGCTTTCTTCCGCGGGCTCCTGGACGACTCGCCGCTGCCGGTGCTCCTCTACCACATCCCGCAGGTGAGCGGAGTGCCGATCTCGGACGAGCTCCTGGACCTGATCGGCGGGCATCCCCGGCTCGCCGGCGTCAAGGACAGCTCGGAGATCGAGGCGGAGCGCCTCCGGCTCGGGGCGCGCTTCGCCGACCGCGCCTACTTCGTGGGGACGGACCGGTACGTCGACGCCACTCGCCGATCCGGCGGCGCCGGCAGCATCAGCGCGGCCGCGAGCGTCGCGCCGGCGCTGGTGGCGGGGGTGGGGCGGGGGAGCGGCGAGCAGGAGCGGCTCGACCGCGTGCGGGCGCTGCTCGAGGGCCACGGCCTCGGCCAGGCGGTCAAGGCCATCCTCCGCCGCTGCGGTTTCGGCGAGTACGCGACGAGGCCGCCGATGACCGGTCTCGACCCGGCCCGGGAAGGTGGGCTCTGGGAGGCGTACTGCGAGCTCGTGCCGGCGGCGCGGCGCCCCCAGCGCCCCTAACCCGCCCCTTTTCCCCTTGTCCCCTCTGCCCCTTGTCCCCTCTGCCCCTCCGCCCCTCCGCCAGGAACCAGCACGATCTTGCCGAAGACCTCGCCGCCGGCGAGAGCGCGATGCGCTGTGGCGGCCTGCTCGAAGGGGAAGGTCCGGTCGATGACCGGCCGCAGGCGGCCGCCGGCGAGAGGCTCCGTGAAGCGGTCGCTGAAGGCGTCGATGATCTCCGCCTTCTCCGCGGCGGGGCGGGCTCTGAGGGTCGAGCCCACGATCGTCAGGCGTTTGCGCATCAGGCGCGCGAGGTCGAGCTCGGCGTGGCCGCCGCCCTGGAGTCCGATGACCACCAGGCGGCCGCCGACCGCGAGCGCCTCGATGTGGCGTTCGAGGTAGGGCCCGCCGACACAGTCCAGCACCACGTCGACGCCGCGCCCGTCGCTGAGCTCCCTCGCTGCGGCCACGAAGTCCTGACTGCGATGGTTGACGGCGGCCTCGGCGCCGAGCTCGAGGCAGCGCCGGCAGCGCTCGTCGGAGCCCGCCGTGACGACCACCCGCGCTCCTGCGGCCTTCGCGAGCTGGATGGCGGCGGTGCCGACGCCGCCGGAGCCGCCGTGGACCAGCGCGGTCGCACCCTCCTCGAGGCCGCCGAGCAGGAAGAGGTTGAGGAAGGCGGTGAGGAAGACCTCGGGCAGACCGCCGGCCTCGAGCTCGGAGAGGGCATCGGGTACCGGGATGACGCAGCCGCTCGGCGCCACGGCCTGCTCGGCGTAGCCGCCGCCGGTGAGCAGCGCCATCACCCGGTGGCCGGCCGCGACGCCGGTGACGTCCCTGCCGACCTCGAGCACGCTGCCCGCGCACTCGAGACCGAGGATCTCCGAGGCGCCCGGCGGCGGCGGGTAGTGCCCGCGCCGCTGCAGGAGGTCGGCGCGGTTGACCCCGGCGGCCGCGACCGCGATTCGGACCTCGCCCGGGCCGCAGTCGGGGCTCGGGACCTCGTCCACCCTGAGGACCGACTCGTCACCGGGCGCGTCGAAGACTACCGCCTGCATACGGCGACTCGAGGTTCTCGGGAGTACGCCGACGGCGGGATGGGAAAATTCGAAATTCGAAATTCGAAATTCGAAATCACGAGTGGATCGCCCGCTTGTCGACGGCGAGTGCCGCCTCCCGCACCACCTCGGAGAGCGTCGGGTGGGCGTGGCAGCTGCGGGCGAGGTCCTCGGCCGAGGCGGAGAGCTCCATCGCCACCACCGCTTCGGCGATCAGCTCGGAGACGCGCGGGCCGACCATGTGCACCCCGAGGATGCGGTCGTTGGTCGCGTCGGCGAGGATCTTGACCATGCCCGCAAGCTGGCCGAGGCTCTTGGCGCGGCCGTTGGGCCGGAACATGAAGCGGCCGACGGTGAAGGCGATGCCGGCCTCCTTGAGCTCGGCCTCGGTGCGGCCGACCATGGCGAGCTCGGGCTCGGTGTAGATCACGTTCGGGATGGCGTCGTAGTTGACGTGGCCGGGTCCGCCGCCGAGGATCTCCGCGACCGCGATGCCTTCGTCCTCGGCCTTGTGCGCGAGCATCGGTCCGCGGATGAGGTCGCCGATGGCGTACACCCCCTCGGCGCTGGTCATGAATCGTTCATCGACCGCGACCCGGCCGCGCTCGTCGAGGCTGACGCCGGCGGCCTCGAGCCCGGCGTTGTCGGTGACCGGACGGCGGCCGACCGCGACCAGTACCCGGTCGCAGGTGACCTGCTCGGCCTCCCCCTTCGCGCTCTCGATCGTCAGCTCGACGCCTGTGCCCGTGATCCTGCCGGCGGTCAGCCGGCTCTCGAGCCGGAAGGCGAGGCCCTGCTCGGCGAGCGCCCGCTGCAGGGAGCTCGCCATCTGCTTGTCGGCGAAGGGGGCGATGCCGGGCAGCATCTCGACGACGGTGACCTCGGCGCCGAGCCTCCGCCACACGCTGCCGAGCTCGAGGCCCACCGCGCCGGCGCCGACCACCACCAGGTGCTTCGGGACCGTTGCGAGCTCGAGGGCCTCGGTGGAGGACAGCACCCGCTCGCCGTCGAAGGGCAGAAAGGGCAGCGCGATCGGAGCCGAGCCCATCGCCAGGCACACGTGAGCGGCCTCGACCGTCGTGCCGCCCCCGACGCCGTGGACGGCGACCGTGCCGGGTGCGGCGAGCTCGCCGCGGCCCGCGAGCACCGTGACCTTGTTCTTCTTCATCAGCGTCGCGACGCCGCCCGTGAGCTCCCCGACGATGCCGCGCTTGCGAGCCTGCATCGCCGCGAGGTCGAGCTCGAGGCCCTTGACGACGACGCCGTGCTCGGCGGCGTGGTCACGCGCCCCGGCGAAACGCTCCGAGGACTCGAGGAGGGCCTTCGAGGGGATGCAGCCGACGTTGAGGCAGGTGCCGCCGAGGGTCTGCTCCTTCTCCACCAGCGCGGTCCTGAGGCCGAGCTGGGCGGCGCGGATCGCACACACGTAGCCGCCGGGCCCCGAGCCGATGACGACGAGGTCGAAGCGCTCCACCCTACACCTCCAGCAGCATGCGCTCGGGGCTTTCGATGCAGTCCTTGATCCGCTTCAGGAAGCTCACGGCCTCGCGGCCGTCGATGATCCGGTGGTCGTAGGACAGCGCGAGGTACATCATGGGGCGGATCGCGATCTCGTCGCCGATGGCCACCGGCCGGCGTTGGACGGCGTGCATGCCGAGGATGGCGCTGCCGGGCGGGTTGAGGATCGGCGTCGACAGCAGCGAGCCGAAGACGCCGCCGTTGGAGATCGTGAAGACGGCGCCGGTGAGGTCGGAGAGCTCGAGCCGCCGCTCCTGGGCGCGGCCCGCGAGGTCGGCGATCGCGGCCTCGATCTCGGCCATCGACAGCCGGTCGGCGTCGCGGACCACGGGCACCACCAGACCCTTGTCGGTGCTGACGGCGACGCCGATGTCGAAGTAGTGGTTGGTCACGACCTCGGTGCCGTCGATGTAGGCGTTGACCTCTGGGACCGTCCTCAGGGCGTCGACCGCGGCCTTGACGAAGAAGGACATGAAGCCCAGGCCGATGCCGTGACGCTTCGCGAAGTCCTCCTTGTGAGCGCTGCGCAGAGCCATCACCCGGCTCATGTCGGCCTCGTTGAAGGTGGTGAGGATCGCGGCGGTGCGCTGCACCTCGACCAGGCGCTCGGCGAGGCGTTGGCGGAGGCGCGACATCGGCGCCCGCGTCTGGCGCTCGCCGGCGGCCGCCGTGGTCGCCGCCGTCCTCGCGGGGGCGTGCGGCGGCTCGGCCTTCGCAGGACCAGTCGCCGGTCTCGCCGGGGCCTCGGCCGCAGTCGCCGAGCTCTGCCGAGCCTCGAGGTGGCGGAGCACGTCGCCCTTGAGGATCCTGCCGTCCCTGCCCGTGCCCTCGATCCGGGCCGGATCGAGGTCGTGCTCGTGGACCAGGCGCCGGACGGCCGGCGTCAGGCGGCCGTGGTCCTCGTCTCCGCCGGCCGCCGTCGGCTCGGGCGCCGCCTCGGGCGCGCCCGCGGCGGCGGGCCGCAGCGCCGCTGCGGGCCGCGCGCCGTCGCCCTCCTCCGCGATGGAGGCGACGACCTGTCCGACGCGGACGGTCGCGCCGGCGCCGACCTGGATCTGCAGGCGGCCGGCCCGCTCGGCCGTCACGTTCATGGTGATCTTGTCGGTCTCGAGAACCAGGAGCGGTTCGTCGACCGCCACCACCGCACCGTCCGCCGCTGTCCACTCCACGAGCACACCCTCGCTGACCGACTCGCCGACCTCGGGGATCCTGACTTCAAATGCCATTGCCGCTCGCTCCTTCTGTACCGGTCGCCATCACGTCACGACTCGTCGCCGCGGATCGCCGCGTCGACCAGCGCAGCCTGCTCCGCCCGGTGCCTGCCCGGGGAGCCGGTCGCGGGGCTGGCGCTCGGCGGGCGGCCCACGTAGCCCACCCGGTGCTCGGGGAAGAGCCCGGCGAGCAGCGGCGCCATGAAGGTCCAGCCGCCGCGGTTGCGGGTCTCCTCCTGGGCCCAGACGACGCTGCGGACGCCGCGGTAGGGCGCGGTGACGCGCTCGAAGAGCTCGTTGTGGAAGGGGTAGAACTGCTCGACGCGGACGATCGCGACGTCGTCGACGCCGCGTTCGCGCCGAGCGGCCTCGAGATCGTAGAAGAGCTTGCCGGAGCAGAGGACGAGGCGGCGGGCCGCGCTCGGGCGCATGGGGTCGTCGAGGAACTCCAGGAAGCGGCCTTCGATGAGCTCGGCGACCGGCGACACGGCCTGCTTGTGGCGGAGCAGGCTCTTGGGCGCCATGATGACCAGCGGCCTCCGGAAGCGGCTCGCGACCTGGCGTCGCAGAGCGTGGAAGTACTGCGCGGGGGTGCTGAGGTTGCAGACCTGGATGTTGTCCTCGGCGCAGGCGGCCAGGTAGCGCTCGAGGTAGGCGTTCGAGTGCTCCGGCCCCTGTCCCTCGTAGCCGTGCGGCAGCAGCATGACCAGCCCGCTGACGCGCTGCCACTTGTCGAGGGCGGCGGTGATGAACTGGTCGATGATGACCTGGGCGCCATTAGCGAAGTCGCCGAACTGCGCCTCCCAGATGACCAGCATGTCCGGCTCGACCAGCGAGTAGCCGTAGTCGAAGCCGAGGACGGCGGCCTCCGAGAGCATGCTGTTGTAGGCGCAGAAGCGGGCCTGGTCCGGCGTGATGTGGGCGAGCGGCATGTGCATCGCCTGGGTCCTGGTGTCGAACCAGGCCGCGTGGCGGTGCGAGAAGGTGCCGCGGATGCTGTCCTGGCCGCTGAGCCGCACCGGGATCCCCTCCGCGAGGAGGCTGCCGAAGGCGAGGAGCTCGGCGAGTCCCCAGTCGACCTCGCCCAGGTTCTCCACCGCCTGCCGCTGGAGCGGCAGGCGCCGCGCGACCTTGCGGTTGAGGTTGAAGCCCTCGGGGACGGTCGTCAGTGCCGAGGCGACGGCGAGCAGCGTGGTGTGCGGCACTGCGGTTGCAGCGCAGTCGAAACAGAAGGGGTTGTCGTAGCCGCTCCAGACGCCGGCGAAGGCGTGCCGGTCCTCGGGCAGCTCGCAGGTCTCCTTGACGGCCTTGAAGGCCGCGGCGAGCCGATCCTGGAGGGAGTTCGAAAGACGCTCGCTCTCCTCGAGGGAGATCTCGCGCTCGCCCTCGAGCCGGGTCTGGTAGAGGGCGCGGGTCGAAGGACGGTTCTCGATCCGCTGGTACATCAGCGGCTGGGTGAAGGCGGGCTCGTCGCCCTCGTTGTGGCCGTGCTTGCGATAGCAGACCAGATCGACGACGGCGTCGCGGCCGAAGCGCTGGCGGAACCGGAGGGCGAGGTCGACGACGTGCACCACGGCCTCCGGATCGTCGCCGTTGACATGGAAGACCGGGGCCTCGACGAGCTTGGCGATGTCGGTCGGGTAGCGGGTCGAGCGGGCCTCGCCGGGCAGGGTGGTGAAGCCGATCTGGTTGTTGACCACGATGTGGACGGTGCCGCCGGTCGAGTAGCCCTTGAGCTGCGAGAGGTTGAAGGTCTCGGCCACCAGGCCCTGGCCGGCGAAGGCGGCATCGCCGTGGATCAGGAGGGGCAGCACCTTGACCCTGCGCTCGCTGTCGTTGCGGCGCCGCTGCTTGGCGCGGGTGCGGCCCTCGACCACCGGGTCGACGGCCTCGAGATGGCTCGGGTTCGCCGTCAGGCTGACGCTGATGGTCGGGCCGGCGACGGTTTCGTAGCTCGAGCTGTACCCGCGGTGGTACTTGACGTCGCCGTCGCCGCCGTAGGGGTCGGGGCGGACGTTGTCCTCGAACTCGTGGAAGATCATCGAGTAGGGCTTGCGGAGAATGTTGGCGAGGACGTTGAGCCGGCCGCGGTGGGCCATGCCCATCACGACCTCCTCGGCGCCGGTCGCGGCCGCGGTCTCCATGAACTGGTGGAGGGCGGGGATCAGGGACTCGGCGCCCTCGAGCGAGAAGCGCTTCTGTCCCTGGTAGCGGCCGTGGGTGAAGCTCTCGAAGACCTCGGCGTCGATCAGCTGGGCGAGGATCCGGTGCTTCGCGTCCCGCCCCAGCGGCGGCCGGTTGCGGACCGGCTCCATCTCCTGCTGCAGCCAGCGGCGGACCGCCGTGTCCTGGATGTGGAGGTACTCGACCCCTACGCTCCGGCAGTAGGTGTCCTCGAGGTGGGCGATGATCTCGCGCAGCGTCGCCTGTCGCGGGCCGCCGAGGTGGCCGGTGTCGAAGACCTTGTCGAGGTGCTCGTCGCCGAGCTCGAAGTGGGCGAGCTCGAGGAGCGGGTGGGTCTGGAGGTTGTCACCGAGGGGATCGAGCTGGGCGATGAGGTGGCCGATGCTGCGGTAGGCGAAGATGAGGCTCGCCACCTGCGACTGCTCGGCGGCGCGCTCGGCGGCGACCGCGCCGGTCGGGCGGTAGGCGAGGTCGAAGCCGGCGAAGAAGTAGCGCCACTCCTCGCCCAGCGACTTCGGGTCGCGGCGCCAGCGCTCGTACATCTGCTCCACGTACTCCGAGCTCGCGAGCAGCGCCACGCTGTCGGGGCTCAGCCCGACTGTCGGATCAGAGGCCACGGTCCGCTCCCCCCGCGCCGATACCCGGGAGACCGGGTTCTGACAGCGCCGCCATCAACAACGTGCTGCAGGATTATGACATTTCCCGCCCCGTACCTGCGACTGGGCCTTCGGCAGCGGTGTTTCGCGTAGAATGCCGTCATGAAATCCCTGCCCCCGGCCGAGGCGGAGCTTCTCCGCGTGCTCGCTGCGCGCATCGTGCCCGAAACCGCCGGGCTCGACGCTGCCGGCATCGGCCGTTTCCTGGCGATCGTCGACGGTGCGCTCATGGATCGGGAGCCCGCGGTGCGGCGCGCGTTCGCGACCTTCCTGCGAGTCCTGCGCCGGGCGCCGGTCCTGCGCTACGGGAGGCGCTTCGAAAAGCTGCCTTCGGAACGGCAGGACGCCTTCCTGGCCTGGCTCGAGGACTGCCCGGTCGGCCTGCTGCGGGCGGGCTTCTGGGGCCTCAAGGCGATGGTCTTCATGGGCTACTACGGCCAGCCCGAGACCAACGCCCTGATCGGCTACGCCCCGGCGAGCGACGGAGGGGGAGGTCCCCGTGCCTGAGCGCGACGCCGACATCGTCATCATCGGCTCCGGAGCCGGGGGCGGAGCGGTCGCGTCCGTGCTGGCACCGCTGGTCGCCCGCGGCCTCCGGATCGTCGTGCTCGAGTGGGGGGCGAAGCTCCGCGAGGAGGAGTACACCGGCCGCGAGGTGGAGATGGCGTCGAGGCTCTACTTCGACTCCGGCGGCACCTTCACCAAGGACCGCTCGCTGACGCTCGCCTACGGCCGCGCCTACGGCGGCTCGACCGTGGTCTACACCGGCACCTCCCTGACCGTGCCGGAGCAGGTGATCGGACGTTGGGCCGTGCCCGGCCTCGGCTTCGCCGACGTCCACGCGCGCTCGCTGAAGTACGCCGCGGAGAACAATGTCCACCTCCTCCCCGAGGAGGACATCAACGACAACAACCGCCTCTTCCTGGCCGGCTGCCGCGCCCTCGGCTACCACGTCGAGCAGTTCCCGCTCAACCTCAAGGGCTGTCGCGGCTCGAGCCTCTGCAACCTCGGCTGCCCGAACCGCGCCAAGCAGGGCAGCCACCGGGTGCAGCTGCCGCGGGCCGAGGCGGCGGGCGTCGAGGTCGTGACCAACTGCCGGGTGAGGCGGATCGGCGAGCGGCTGTGCGAGGCGGTGGTCGCGAACCCGGGCTACGGCGAGCCTTCGGCCTGGGAGCCCGGGGAGTACCGGGTGCGCGCGAAGGTGATCGTGGTGTGCGCCGGCGGCGCGGTCAACTCACCGGCCCTGCTCCTGCGCTCCGGCTTCGGCGACCGCCTGCCCGTGCTCGGGCGCTACCTCAGCCTGCACCCGGCGCTGATCCTGGTCGGCGAGCACGAGCAACCGATCAGCAACTTCAACGGCCACCCCAAGAGCTACTACTGCGATGAGTTCTGGGAGCGCGAGCGCTTCCTGCTCGAGACCTGCTTCTACTTCCCCTTCGTGACCGCCAAGAACCTGATCGGCTTCGGCGCCGAGCACTCCGAGCTCATGCGCGCCTTCCCGAGGCTGCAGATGATCCTGGTCCTCGCCCTCGACCCGGCGCTGCCCGACAACCGCGTGCGCCTCGATCGCAGCGGCGAGCCGGTCGTCGACTACACCCTGACGCCGCAGGTGCTCGACAGCCTGCACGCGTCGATGGTGGCGAGCGCGAAGGTCTTCTTCGCGGCCGGAGCGAGGCGGGTCCATGCGCCGGCCGGGAGCCGCTTCTTCATCGACGCCGCCGACGCGGATCGCGTCGCGGAGCTGATACCGCGCGAAAACGTCAAGCCGGGCAAGATCTCCATCACCTCGGCGCACCTCATGGGAGGCTGCCGGATGGGCCGCGACGCGACCGACTCCGTCACCGACTCGTGGGGCCGGGTGCACGGCGTGCCCTGGCTCTTCGTCGCCGACTCGAGCCTCTTTCCGCAGTGCTCGGAGGTGAACCCCTACCTCACGGTCATGGCCTTGGCCGACCGGGTGGCGGAGGGAATCACGACACGCATCGGGGAGCTCCTGGCATGAAACAGCGGGCCGCGCGGGAGATCGTCCGCGCCCTGGAGGACGAGGGTGTCCGCTACGCCTTCGGCATCCCGGGCACCCACAACATCGAGCTCTACGACGTGCTCGCCGCCGCGGCGCGGGTGCAGCCGGTCCTCGTCACCTCGGAGGTGGCGGGCGCCTTCCTGGCGGACGGCTACGCGCGGTCCTCCGGCGAGGTCGGAGTCATCAACGTGGTGCCGGGCGCCGGAGTCGCCTTCAGCCTGGCGGGCATCGCCGAGGCCTGGATGGACAACGTGCCGATGGTGGTGCTCGCCTCCGGCATCCGCACCGACACCGGCATGGCCTACCAGCTCCACGCGGTGGACCAGCTCGCGATGCTCCGTCCGGTCACCAAGGCGGCGCTGCGGGTCGAGCGCGCCGATGAGCTCTACCCGACGATCCGCCGCGCCTTCCAGGCGGCGCGCAGCGGCACCCCGGGACCGGTGGCGGTGGAGCTGCCGGCGCAGCTCTTCTTCCTGCGCCACGAGCTCGGCGAGGCAGGCTACGAGCCGGAGCCGGAGCTCGGCACGGCGCCGGAGACGGAGCTGGTGGAGCGGGCCGCGGCGATGCTGGCTGAGGCGGCTGCGCCGGCGCTCTACCTCGGCAAGGGGGCGGCAGGCGCGGCCGGGCTCCTGGTGCCGTTGGCCGAGCAGCTCGGCGCGCCGGTGACGAGCTCCTTCAGCGGCAAGGGCGTCTTCCCCGAGAGCCACCCGCTGTGGTTGTGGAGCGGTTTCGGCCGGCAGGCGCCGCCCTTCGTGCAGCGGATCATGGCCGGCTGCGACTGCCTGCTGGCGATCGGCTGCCGCTTCGGCGAGGTGACCACGGCGGGCTTCGGCATCGAGCCGCCGGAGAACCTGATCCACGTCGACATCGACCCCGAGGTCTTCAATCGCAATTTTCCGGCCAAGCTCGCCATCAGGTCGGATGCGCGGTTGTTCCTCGAGGCCTTGGGTTCGTTGATCGAAGGGCATCGGCCGTGGGCGAGCTTGGCCGAGAAAATTGCAGCTGGGCACGCGGACGTGATGGCTCGCTGGCGGCGGAAGGCGAGCCCCGATCGGGTCAGCCCGCACGCGCTGTTCGAGGCGCTGCAGCGGCACTGCCGGCCGGACGCGATCTTCGCCACCGACAGCGGAAACGGCACCTTCCTGGCTGTCGAGCACCTGCGGCTCGAGGCGCCCGGGAGGTTTCTCGCGCCGACTGACTTCTCGTGCATGGGCTACTCGGTGCCGGCGGCGGTCGGCGCCTGCTTCGCCCATCCCGGCCGCGACGTCGTCGCCCTGCCCGGCGACGGTGCCTTCCTCATGACCGGGCTCGAGCTGATCACCGCCGCGGCGCACGGCGCGGCGCCGCTGGTCTGCGTGCTGCGCGACGGAACCCTGTCCCAGATCGCGCAGTTCCAGAAGATGATGACCAACCGGGTGAGCGCGAGCGTGCTGCCGCCCTACGACCTCGAGGGCTTCGCCCGCACGACCGGGAGCGGTTACTTCCGGATCATCCGGGAGGCGGAGCTCGACTCGGTGCTGCCCACCGCCCTCCAGCTCAGCCGCGGCGGCACCCCGGCCCTGGTCGAGGTCGCGATCGACTACTCGCAGTCGACCTACTTCACCAAGGGCGCGGTCAAGAACGTCTTCTCGCGCCTGCCGTGGGGGGACCGGGTCGCCAACGTTCTGCGCGCGGTGGGGCGGCGGCTTTTTTGAATCGTTCACGTGCGCCGGAACGGGAGAGCGTCACATCGTTGGAACGTTCAAACGTTCCTGGCTTCGCCATGACTTGTCGGCAGCCGTCGGCCCGCGGCTCGTGAGCAGGACCGGCACGCCGAGCTCGTGCTCGAGCAGCGGGGGCAGTTCGCCGGGTGACACCTCGGTGAGAAGCGGCCGCACCTCGCGCAGAAGTTCGCCGAGGCGTTGGCGGTGGTCGAGGTCGTGGCGCGAGCCGGGACGAAGGCGCCGAACCCGGTTGCCGGATCCGCGCTCGACCAGCCTCGCGGGAGGGTCATCGATCTCGTAGGCCAGGCACACAGGCAGCGGGGAACTGACGCGGTCGAGGCAGGTGATGGCGAGGCCGTCCACGCCCCCGCACACCTCGAGCGCATACCTCAGCAGGACCAGGTCGAGGGCGCCGGTGCGGTACGGTCCCTGCCAGCCGCAGTCGCCGTTGTGCGCCTCCGGAAGGCGTTCTCTCAAGCCGAGGCCGTCGGTGGGGAAGGGGCCCGCGCCGTGGCGGGTGGCGTAGGCGCGGGTCACTCCGAGCCGCGTCACTGCGCCGCCGGTGCCATCGAGCATCGCCAACGCCTCCGCCGGCGAGCAGTCGCTCCATGTGGTGTGGGGGTGGAAGCCCCAGTCCTGGTCCAGCAGCACGCCGTGTGCTCCTTCGAAGACCACGCACCCCGCAGACTGCAACCGCCTCCGGGAGCCATCGTCGTCGATGACGCGGTGCTCGAGCGCGAGCTCGGCCCACCACGAGGCCACCCGGCGCGGGGCGTCCCCGTCGCACAGCAGCCGCCACTCGGTCGCAGCCAGCGGATGCTCGAGCTCGGCGGCGGCGGCAAGCGCCCGACGGGCGTGCTGCTGCTGGTGCGTGAGCACCCGCTCAAGGATGGCAGGTCGCGCCAGATCGGCGGCCCGCAGGGTGCAACCGGGCTCGGCCAGTGCGTTCGCCACCGCCTCGCCGATGCCGACGCCGCAAGTACCGTGGACCGCGTCGCCGCGCAGCAGCTCACGCAGGCGGCCGGCGGCCTGATGGAACGGGCTTGCGACCAGGACGCTGGCGTCGATCGTGGTTCGCCGGAGGGCATCTGCAACGCCGGCGCGGGCGAGCGCGTCCGCCTCGACGCGCAATCCCCCGGGATGGAGCACGAAGGACCTACCAAGGTGCGTGCCCACACTCTCCACGAAAGAGCCGGAGCCGAACTGGGAAAAGGTATGGTGGCGGCCGTCTGCGGTGGTCACGTTGTGGCCGGCCTGGGCGCCACCATTGAAACGAACAACGAGGTCCGAACCCCGGTTGCGGACCAGAAAGTCGGTCACCGTGCCCTTGCCGGCGTCGCCGAAACCGAGGTCGAAGACGATCCAGGCTTCGCGGATCACCTTTCCATTCCGCTCGATCCGTCGCCGCTCGGGAGGGAGGTACCTCTCAGGGCAGGGGGCGGGGCGCCGTCCCGGCCGATGCTCGCCGCAAACGGCGTCAACGCACGCGCAATCGCGGCCGCTCGGTCGGCCGCGAGGCCTGCATTCCGAAACCTCTCCACCACCTCGCCAAGAGAACCCGCGCCTCCTTCGAGCAGAGCGACGAGGCCGGCCGCGACGTGGCTGGTGTCGTCCGGCGACTCCATCGCGATCACGCGGTCCCCGAGCACGTCTCGCCACGCCGGCTCGACTGTCTGCGCCCGACCGAGGTCGGGGATCAGGTAGAAGGGCTCGAAGGTGCGCTGGGTCTCCTCGATGATGTCGGCAATCTGGATGTCCTTCCTCAGCGTGTCACCGATCAGGCGCTTGACATGCTTCGCTGACACCACCGGATTGGGTGGCTCGTCGCCGGTGATGAACAGGTAACCGCGACGATGGCGTTTGACGATGCAGTCCATCTCCGTGTGGCGGGCGGCGAAGTACATGGCAAGCTCATAGCTCTCGTTGCCACCGCCGCCTCCACCCTCGAGGTACATCCTCGTCAGCCACTGGTCCATGAGCCGCTCGGTTGACTCGAACTGACCCACCTGCAGCGGAGCGATGTCGCCGTCGGCGTTGCCGATCGCCATGAAGAGGACCTGCGGGTCAGCGACCCCCGCCTCGAGCATGGTCTTCATGAAGGCGGGCAGAGTCTCCGTGGCCAGTTTGTGCGGAATTTCCCCCATTGACCCGCTGACATCGAGTGCGAAGATCACCCCCAACGAGGTCGGGTGTGCTTCGCTGTCTCGGCTCTCCCGAAGGGTCACTCCATTCGGGTCCATGAGCTCGTGACAGCTGCGCTGGGTGAAGATCTCCGTCTGGTTCTTTCGCGCCCTGGCCGAGGTGATGGCCAGGTGGGCTTGGAGGCTGTAGGTTCCGTATCCCATGGTTTCTCACCTTTCTTGCGAGGGTTCAGGTCCTTTGGTGGGGCCACCCTGGCATGGGCAGCGGGTGGTAGGAGGGCGGACCGAAGCAGATTTGCGAAACGGCTGCGACCTCCTCGAGAAGCGGCCATGCTTCGTCTCGAAGACCCTTTGCCGCATCCTCGAGCAGCATGCCGATCTCCTTCGGAACTGTCCGCGGAGCCTTCAGATCGGCACCTCCAAGGGCAAAGATTACCGACCGGGCGGCCATGGCTATGTCAGTGCACCGAGTCAGCGTCCGGGAGTTCAGTGCCGCCGCTGGATAATACGAACGACGCGCGGCGGCGACCGCAGTCAGGGGAGCTGTCCCGCCAGCAGCCATCTCGGCGGCAGCGCTCCATCCGACGAGCATGGCGCCGTGGTCGCGCGGGTGG